>JADZAX010000173.1 GCA_020852405.1 Verrucomicrobiales bacterium | reverse complement strand
GCGGTCTGGATGAGACTGGTCTGGGAGCGCAGATACCCCTCCTTGTCGGCGTCGAGAATGCAAACGAGGCTGACCTCGGGGAGATCGAGCCCTTCCCGCAGCAGATTGATCCCCACCAGAATGTCGAACTCGGCGGCCCGCAGAGCTCGCAGGATCTCGACCCGCTCGATGGCGTCAATGTCGGCGTGGATATAACGCACCTTGAGATTCACCCCACGGAGGTAGTCCGTAAGATCCTCCGCCGTCCGCTTGGTCAGCGTGGTGACCAGCACCCGCTCGTTTTTCTCGACCCGCTGGCGGCAGAGCTCGATGGTATCGTCGATCTGACCTTTGAGTGGGCGCAGAGTGATGCGGGGATCAAGCAGTCCGGTGGGACGGATGATCTGCTCCACGATGAGGTCCCGTCCCGGAGTGGTCACATCAAAGGCCCCGACCGGTTGGGCGCTGCCGGAAAGCCGGGGCAATCTGGCCGGTTCGGGATGGTCAGCTGATTTTTTGGGAGGGATGTGGTCCTTCACCCCGACACGGGAGTTCTCCACTTCGAAGCGGGCCGGAGTCGCACTGACATAGAGTTTTTGGCGGGTCAGGGCCATGAATTCCGGAAATTTCAGGGGACGGTTGTCGAGAGCGCTGGGCAGGCGGAATCCATGCTCCACCAGAGTCGTTTTGCGGGAACGGTCCCCCTCGAACATCCCGCCGATCTGCGGAATCGTGACGTGGCTTTCATCGATGATGGTGAGAAACTCCCCTTGGAAGAAATCGATCAGAGTCCCGGGACGGGATCCTTCCGCCCTACCAGTGAGATGGCGGGAGTAATTCTCGATGCCCTGGCAGAAGCCCATCTCCTGCATCATCTCGATATCGTACTGGGTCCGCATCCGGATCCTCTGGGCCTCGATGTATTTCCCTTCCGCCTCGAACTTTTTGACACTGGCGTCGAGTTCCTCCCGGATCAACTTGATGGCCCGGGCCATTTTGTCCGCCGGAGTCACGAACTGTTTTGCCGGGTAGAAGGTGAAGCTGTCGAGCTCCAGAGTGGAATGTCCGGTCAGAGGATTGATCGCCGTGATGCGCTCCACTTCGTCGCCGAAAAATTCCACCCGAATCGCTTCATCATCCAGATAGGCGGGGTAGACCTCCACGACATCACCCCGGGCCCGGAATTTGCCACGCGTGAACTGGATGTCATTGCGCTCATAGAGCACATTCACGAGCAGGTTCAGAAACACGTCGCGATCCAGGGCCTGGCCCCGCGCCACGGGAATCATCATCCCCTGGTAGTCCTCCGGCGAACCGAGGCCGTAGATGCAGGAGACGCTGGCCACTACGATGACATCGCGCCTCGTCAGGAGCGAACTCATCGCGCTGAGACGGAGCCGCTCGATCTCCTCATTGATCGACGAATCCTTGTCGATGAAGGTGTCGGTCCGGGGGATATAGGCTTCCGGCTGGTAGTAGTCGAAATAACTCACGAAATATTCCACCGCATTGTGTGGGAAGAAATTCTTGAACTCAGAATAGAGCTGGGCCGCGAGGGTTTTATTGTGCGACATCACCAGGGTCGGCAGGCCGGTCCGGGCGATGACATTTGCCGCCGTGAAAGTCTTGCCCGAACCCGTCACTCCGAGGAGCGTTTGGTGGATGTTGCCGGCCTCGATGGATTTGACCAATTTCTCGATGGCCTGCCCCTGGTCGCCACAGGGCTGGTAGTCGGAAGCGAGTCGGAAGAGAGATTCCACCCGCCCACCGTCGCGCAAGGATTCGGAGCAGGCAACCCCCGCGCCAGGGTCGGGCATTTTTCATGGATTTTCGCGAATTTCGGGGAAACTTTGGGCGCGACGTCCGTAAGGTATTGCGACCACGGGCGTCCTTCCCAGACAAACCAAAGAAACATCCCATGGCCCATCCCAAAATCATTGAAGTGACCGATTCCAATTTCGAAACCGAGATCGCCGGAGCCACCGTGCCGGTGCTGGTGGATTTCTGGGCTCCCTGGTGCGGTCCCTGCCGCATGATCGGCCCGGTCCTGGAGGCCCTTGCCGATGAGGTCGGCGATACCGCCAAAGTGGCCAAGGTCAACGTGGACGACAATCCGACGCTGGCGGCGAAATTCAACGTGCGTTCGATCCCCCTCCTTTTGTTCATGAAGGAAGGCAAGGTCGTCGACCAGGTGGTGGGCGCCGGCACCCCCAAAGACGCCCTTATCGCCAAGCTCAAAGCAATCGCCTGAGCCTCGGCTTTGACCGGTTGCGCCGCAGGCAAAGTCGCCTAAAGTGGTGGCAGAACAAACCTGCGACGATCGCTGTCTCCCTTGGGTCCGCCCAAGCGGGGGCAGAGGAAAGTCCGGACACCACAAGGCAGCATGCCCCGGAGAATCTGGGGGAAGCGGGAGGTGCAAACCCCCGTTGACGGACAGTGTCACAGAAAACAAACCACCTCCAGGCCTCCGGGTCCGGAGGAACGGGTGAAAAGGCGGGGTAAAAGCCCACCGCCCCGAGGGCAACCAAGGGGGCACGAAAAACCCCATGCGGTGCAAGACAAAACAGGGCAAACGGGCCGCCTGTCCGGATCTCCCGCCTCGGCGGGAGAATGAGCCCGGGTAACAGTCGCACCCCGCTCCGGCGGGGAGTGCCGGCGGCACGAGTCGCCGGGCTAGATAAATGATCGTCGGCGGCGGGCCGAAAGACCCGCAGTCAACAGAATCCGGCTTACGGGGTTTGTTCGACTTTCCTGCAGAAAAGACCCGCCCGGCCTCGTCCGGGCGGGTCTTTTTTGTCTTATGGCCGACAGATTCAATTCACGGGCCTCTGAAAAACCGCCCCACCCACAAAGCGCGCCCGATCTCCCAAGCGGCGGCCAATCCGGATCACTTCGTTCCATTTCACCATGCGCTCGCTCCGGGAGAAGGAGCCGACTTTCAACTGACCGGCATTGGTCGCGACGGCAAGGTGGGCAATGAAAGCGTCCTCGGTTTCTCCGGAGCGGGCGGACACGACCGGTCGCCAGCCCGCCGCCTGAGTCAGGCGGATGGCATCGAGGGTTTCGCTGACCGTGCCGATCTGGTTCAGCTTGATCAGCACCGCATTGGCCGCCCCGGCGGCGATGCCCTGTCGGATCCGACCGGGATTGGTTGTGAAAAGATCGTCACCAATGAGCTGCACCCGGTCACCAATGGCCCTGCAGAGTCTCTGCCAGCCCTCCCAGTCGGTGTCCGCGAGAGGATCTTCAATGGAAACAATGGGGTATCTCCCGCACCAACCGGTCATGAGATCGGCAAATGCTTCTGGCGTGAAGTCCCGGTTCTCCAAGCGGAACCGGTAGCAGCCGCGGGCCTCGTCGAAGAGATCGCTCGCCGCAATGTCGAGGGAAATGGCCACATCGGCCCCCGGGGTATATCCAGCCTGCCGGATCGCCTCCACCAAGAGATCGAGAGCTTCCTCGTTCCGGGAAAACTGCGGCCAGTAGCCTCCTTCATCGGCGACGCCGAACCGTTTTCCTTGCGCTTCAAGGAGATCCCCGGCGGTGCGGTAGACATTGAATGTCATCTCCAGTGCTTCCTCATAGCTCCGGGCTCCGGTCGCCACGACCATGAAGTCCTGCACATCGGTCCGCCACTGGGCATGCGCCCCGCCCCCCAGAATCTGGATTTCCGGCAGGGGAAGGAGAGTGCCCCCGCCACCGCCGAGCGTTTCGAACAGAGGTAGGTCCATCGCCTGGGCCGCTGCCTGGGCCGCCGCCATGGAGACTGCGAGAATCGCGTTGGCCCCAAGACGGGATTTGTTGGGAGTGCCATCGAGCGCCACAAGAGCATCATCAATCCCCCGTTGGTCGCTAACATCGCGCCCTCTCAGTGTGTCGGCGATTTCCCCAGTG
>JADZAX010000172.1 GCA_020852405.1 Verrucomicrobiales bacterium | reverse complement strand
CATTCACGAGGAGATCATTGAAGATCATGAACCAGATCAGATTTCTCGGATTGCCGGCACCGAGAAAGTGGCAGAACTCAAGCGTGATGATCGAGTCGAGGAAGAGATCGTGCTTCGTGACCAACTTGCCAAAAGGGGTGAGCACCTGCGTGCGGGGGGCGACAAGCCCGATGGCCGCGCCGATGCTGGCCAGACTCTCGACCTGTCCCTCGGAGAGGCCGGTGCCCTCCATCACATCGCGGCGGGCGAAACGACGAACATCGGGATGCTCGTCAATGTAGGTGAGGAGACGGGCGTTTTGGGCGGAATCAAGGGAGTAGCCGTTGCTGACCTGGAGTTTCGGTGGGTCGGGAGATTTGGCGGGCTTGGAAGGCTTGGCGACCCGCGCCTCAGCGTTGGAGCCGCTCGATTCGTCATCACCGCCGGGGGTCTGCGGCGGCAGATCATCGCTGGTTGGTGCTTCCTGCGTTGGAGTCTCCAGACTTCCGCCTCCGCCGGACAGGTGGGCCACGAGCTTCAGAAGAGCGATCGAATTCTCCTTAATCCCGCTGACTTTTGCCAAGTCCCCCGGACTGGACTCCAACACCTTTGCGAGAGATCCGAAACGGACAAGTAGCGCCTCGGCCAGTGGTCTCACGTCCCGCCTCGGAATCGAGTAGGTGAGGAGAAGCTCCAAGATCGCTTCCTCGGACAGAGCCGCCTCATCGCCTGCCAGAAGCCGCGACCGCATGCGCTCGCGATGGCCGGCACTGGAAGCGGAGTCTGTGGAGTCGTCTGTCATTAAAAAGTTAACGTTATTCTGATGGTGTCTGTCCTTGGCCCGCCAAATACCTTGAGACCGCATCCCGGATCACCCAGGCCAGGCTCACCTTCTTTTCCGTGGCAATCTTCTCGAGGGCTGCTTTCTCCTCGGAGGAGATGCTAATCGAAAGCCTCTCGACCGAAGAGTCCGAAACCGGGTGACGGGACTTCGGGGTATTTTTCATGGTGCACCACTACGCACCTTTGCGGTGAGCGATGCAAGCAGAAAACACTAAAGGATTCCGAAATCCCGATGAGAATGAGCTGTTTCTGGGGGTTCCAAAGAGTGGGTTAAGGCTTTGACTCCCCGTGCTCAATCAAATTCGTATCCGATTTCACGAGATGGAGAAACCCTTGATCAATAGGGCCGGGTGACAAATCTGGTAGCTTGGGTGTTGTTCTTCAGCCATTCGGCTAGCGCTTCCGCAACTATATCCTGCTGGCTCCAAGCCTTCTCCCGGTTCTTCCGGCGCTCCGCCGAAGCATCGATGAGAGCGTGAGCAAGTTCCTTTGGAAGTCTAACCGTCACGGCGATCCGCTCTTCGGTCAGACTTTCGCTTGGCTTCGGCGTTTCGGGATGATGCCTCTTCTCCGGTTTTCTGGCACCCGGATCGCCTTCACGGAGGAAGGCCATGACTTCCCCGCTTCGGTCAAGAGCCTCAGTCATCGAATGCCGCTTCAGTTTCGCTGCCATTTTTCTTTCCCCCTCATTTTCCAAACAGATACTGAAAGAGTTCCTCCATTTCGCGGGCGGCTGCTTCGGCGGGTCGATTCATTCGCGAAACGACCGACTTTCGACCGGCGGCGTCGGCGAAGGCCTGTCGCAGTCCGAGACCGGGGGAGACGGCCAGTCCGAGACTCTTTGCGGAGACGAGCAGTTCCTCGGAGAGACGGTAGTTTTTCTGAAGCTTGTTCGGAATGAACGATGCCTTCGGAACCACTTGGAAATCGGCTACCCTGGCAAGCACCGGTAGTGGGCACCGCGTCCCTTGCCGTGCAACTCGGCGTAGCCTTTCTCAACCAGCTCGGTAAACTTGTCCTTCAGGGTGTGGCGGTTGGCACCGAGGGCGGCAGCGGTGTCACTGACCGAGAGGGATCCCCTTGCTTCGAGCAGCCTGAGCACCTGCCCGGCAAGGGGCGAGAGGTCATCGGGAAAGCCGGGAGATGGGACGACTTTGGAGGAATGCTCCGCGAGGCGATTGCGCAGACGCCCGGTCTGGGACTTCAATGCTCGCAGAAAGAAGAGAATCCACGGCTCCCAGTCTTCAGCTTCTCGAAAGGAAGTCTGGGTTCGCCGCAGGGCGAGGTAGTAGGCATCCTTGTTGCGCTCGATCACGCTTTCCAACGACATGTAGGAGGCATAAGCGTAACCCGCGCGGAGGAGCATCAGGTTGGTGAGGACGCGGGAGAGCCGACCATTGCCATCCTGGAACGGATGGATGGCAAGGAAGATGACGTTGAACACGGCGATCCGTAGCAGGGGATGGAGGATGGGGTCTGCCTCTTCCTTCGCGTGCCAGCCCAGCAGTTTCTCCATCAACATGGGCGTCTCGAACGGAGAGGCGGTCTCGAAGACAATGCCGATCTGCTTTCCGTCCGGGTCGAAGGCCGCGACGTGGTTGTCGAGTGCCTTCCACCGGCCACGATGGCGCTCGTCCTTGTCACTGTAGCGCAGGAGGTCGCGATGCAGCTGGAGAAGAATGCTCTCCGCGATGCGAAGGTCCTCCCACACGGTCTGGATCGACTCCATCACGTAGGCGTAGCCCGCCACTTCCTGTTCGTCGCGGGACTGGAAGGATTCCTTTCCCAGACTGCCAATGAGCTTCTCGACTTCGCTATCGCTGAGCTTCGCCCCTTCGATGCGGGTCGACGCCCCGGCACTCTCGATGGTCGCGATCCGCCGGAGTGAGCGCAGGGTTTCCGGGCCAAGGCTGCCAAGAGAGCGCCATTCGCCCTTGAACTCGTCGATTGCGGCAATGAGAGTCAGAATTTCGATGGTTGGCTGGATCTCCGGTGGAAGCGGACTGCGCATGGGGGAAGCCTATCTCCAAATTCCGCCAGCGCCATCCAATTCCATCCAATTCCATCCAATTCCATCCAATTCCATCCAATTCCCTCCAATTTCAGGTCTTAAAGCCCGATGAAACTCGTTTCGAATTCCTTATGATATCCGTATGGAAAACCGTCAACGGCCTTGGAACTCCCATTATAACTAGGATGGGCTTAGGGTTCGAATCCCACCCTCTCCGCCATCCGTCGATGCGCTTTGCGGCTCGGTGATCGTTTCTTTCTCCCAGTCATGGCCGACAGGCAATGGAATCTGAGGGTTTTTTCCGAGTGCGGGGACCTCTCAGGCGATTGGTGATGCCGCCAATTCAGGCGCGCCTGAACGGTATCCGATCCCTTCGGGCAACCGTGACGTGGTTGGTGGCTTGTTCTTGATTTCTCATTGCCTCGGTTTTATGTCTTCATCGAAATCCCCCCTATGGCATCGACGACCGATTCCTCTGCACCCGTCAGTCCGCTCACTCCGGACCAGGTAAAATTGATCAAGGAAAGCTGGCGGATCCTCGCTCCCAAATTGGGCTTGGTGGCGAAACAGTTTTATGCGCGCCTGTTCGATCTTGATCCCGGTCTTGAGGCGTTTTTCAGCAAGATCGCCATGGATCAGCAGGGCAAGAAATTTACCGACACGATCACGATCGTGGTGAAAGGGCTCGATTATTTTGAAATGCTCGTCCCGGCGATTGGGCAGCTGGGAAGCCGACATGAAGGATACGGCGTCAAGGACGAGCACTACGTTGTGGTCAAGCGGGCTTTGTTGGGTGCTCTGGGTTCAAATTTGGGTGACCGATTTGCCGGTGGAACTCAAGAAGCTTGGTCGATCACCTACGATGCCCTTGCGGAAATCATGAAGAAAGGGCAGCAGGACGGGCCGGTTACGATTCCGGGGATAGGATCGTAGCACGAACCCCAACACCGTTGGATGCGTGCGCCCCCAGATCCGGTTTGGCGGAAAGCGCTTCAAAAGGCAAGCATCCGCTGGATGACCCAGAACATGGCCATCCCTCCGATGGCATAGGGCGGAATCGTTTCGACCCAGGTGGGCCACTGCACCCGCATCCGGCCCAAAAGGGCGATCAAGCCAATCGCGGCGGCGACAAACATCAGCTGCCCGATCTCGACGCCGACATTGAACAACAGCAACGCCAGAGGAATCGCATTCTGCGGCAGGCCCACTTCGGCCAGAGCGCCGGCAAAGCCAAAACCGTGCAGCAGCCCGAAGGTGAAGGCCACCACCCAGGGCGCGCGCGCCGTCAGTCCGGGATGACCCGAACGGGTGTGGAGAATCTCCGCCGCGACAAACATGATGCTCAGTGCAATCACCGCCTCGACGGGAGCGGCTGGCACGTGCACGAAGCCGAGCGTGGCCAAGGCCAGAGTGATGCTGTGCGCCACGGTGAAGGCGGTGATGGTCTTGAAGAGCAGACCCCAGCGGTGCCCCACGATGAGCAGCAGTGCCAGCACGAAGAGCAGGTGATCGATGCCTCCGAGAATGTGCTCGATGCCCAGGCGAGTATAGGTCGCGGCCACCTCCCATCCGGTTGGGTTTCGGGCCACGACGAAGGAGGGTTTCTCGGGCTTGAGCAGGACGGACTGCGTTTTGGTGCCGGCCAGGGAAACCCGCGCCAGAACATCGGTGAAGGTTCTGGCGAGCCCGTCGATGAAAACAGGGGTGCCCGAGAGTCCCCCCGGACGCTTGATCCGCCAGCGTTCGACATGGGCGCCGCCCACCATGCCGCCGACCGGTTCGGTGATGGTTTCCGTTTGGCCGTCGAAGCGGACATACAGCGAAAGCCTCCTGTCTTCACCGAGAGCCGGAACCTTCCAGACGATCTCGTAGGTCTCCGGCGAAATCTCGGTGATCTCCAGATAGGCCGGCCGCATCTCGTGAGCTCCCAATCGGGGGGCGGCTGCCAGGATGAATGCGAACAGAAGGCTGCAGAGGAGGCACTTCATTTTTCCACCTCCGGTGCTTTGCCTGATTCGGGCCATTCGACCTCGACCACGATGCCCTTGAGCAGTTCCGCATTGAACGCGGCCCGGGCTTCGATTCTCCGTTGATTCGCCCATTCCCGCTCCACGATCGGGCGAATTTTCTCCAGCGAGGGAAGTTCGCCGGGAGTCGTCCCCTCGACTCTGACGAGATGGAGTCCGAAGGCGGAAGGAATCGGGTCGCTCCAGATGCCCGGCTTGAGTTCCGCCAGTTTTTGAACAAAGCCGATCCCGAAGGTGCCATCGATGGTTTGACTGGTGGCCTTCTCGAGGCCCTCCGGCAACAACGTGGCATCCCCGGTCACTTCGCCTCCGCCACGCAGCTCATCGGCCCGTTTCCGGATCTCCGGGAGAGGATCGGCGCCGTGCTTCCCGGGATTGAAAAACACCTGCCGGAAGGTGTAGGTCGGGTCCGTCCTGAAATCCCCGGAGTGCTCGCTCAGGTAACGCGCCAGGTCGGCATCGCTCGGCGTGGCCAGGGCGACGGTGTCGTCGGTGAGAAACTCCAGTTTCTGCCGGAGGCGGCGCCGGATCATGGTGTCGTCCTGATCGATCCCCATCTCGACTGCCTTGCGGTAGTAAACCTCCTCGAGAACGAAGTCGTCGATCAGGCCCTTCAACTCTTCCGCGGTCGGGGCACGCTGCCAAGTCTTGGCGAAGATCGCGGCGAGTTGTTCGATCCGACCCGCGCTGACCACGATGGTGCCTTCGGAATTCTCCCGCGAGGACGGGTTGACCCTCGCATGGATCGCGAACAACGCTGCCCCGATCAGGACGAAATGCAGCAGGGGCTCTTTGAAGAATCGGGAGAGAGACATGAGGAATTGAAAAGAGTAGGCAAACCGTCCGGCCACGGTTGGCTAACGCTGGGCCGACGGACCTGAATCGCTGCTTTTCGCATAGGCTCGCAGCTTCAACCAGGTGGCAAGGTCAAATACGGAGGGCCTGAACGATGCCACTTCCGCCACCTGGTCGCTGAGATCGTATCGCCTCCAGGCGAGCAGATCCTTCACAAGGTCGGGGGCCAGTTCGGGATGGTTCTCGAGAGCCAACCCGTAGGCATGCACGATCCGGTCCCGCAAGGGGGCGGGCGAACTCGCTCCCTGCACCGAGAGTGCGGCAATGACCGCCCGCAGTTCCCCGGCGCTCCGGCTTGAATGGCTGAGGTAGTTCTCCTCAAGAAACTGGATGCCTTTTTCCTGCTCGATCTCCACCAGGGCGGTGGACCAGGCGGAGAGATTCAGAGTCGTGGCAAAGCGCGCGGCGCTTTCCATCGATTGCCGGATCCGGGCGGCATCCTCCGGGTGGCCAGTTTGAGCCAGCAGGAGAATGTAAAGCGGATGCCACTCCACGTAGCGCCTCTCGGCGAGGAAGGCGTGGATGGTTTCCCGGGAAAGGACGCCGCCATATTTCCGGATCTCGGCATACGGTGCGCGCGCCAGCTCGAGGTGGGCGAGTGTGCGGACCTGCGGGTCGGCATCGCCGAGCCGCTTTGCAAAAAATGCGGTGCGGTCCGCCGGAAGGTCTTTCCAGGCTTGCGCCCGCTGCAGCGTCTCCCGAACGACCGGACCGAACGCCTCATCCATCAGGCCGATCCGTCGCCAACCTGAATCACCGGCCCCTCTCTCCTTCACAAGGATCACCGAATGCCCGGGGTGCAGCGAGAGTTGCCGCCGCGTGGTGGTGTCGAGGAAGAGATCGATCTTCTCCGGGCCTGGCGAACCCTTCAGAACTTCGACCGTGACGAAATAATACGGACGCTCCGGATCCTCACGGGCGAGCACGACCATTACACTTTCGATGAGATGGTCAGCTGCTGAGTTTTGGGGAAAGGGAATGCAGATCTGGCAGGCGCGTGAAAACCCGCCTGCCAACAGAAGCAGGCAGGCCACCGCGAGAATGCTTGCCTGGGAGAAAAATAGGCGCTCGCTGCGCATCACTTCTCGGGCGAGTACCAGATCGGCGAGGTATAGGCGCGCTCCTGAAGTGTCATGCGGGTGCCTTCGAGCGGTTTCGAACCGAAGCGCTTCGCGTCGTAGGCGGTCCACCGCGGGGTGGGGATCTCAAGGACACGCACGTAGTAGAAGGCGCGCAGCTTCGCGTCGAACGCTGGGTCTTTCCATACCGTGATGAGTTCGGGAGCCCCAATCGTATTCGTCCAGGTGGCGTTCTCGACATCCACCGTGCTGCCGACACTCGGGACCTTGCCGTCCGCGTCCGGTTTGCGGTCACCACTCCACACCACGTCGTAAACCTTCTCCTTCGTTTCGCCGTTCGCATCCAGCCAGCCTTTGACGACTTGAATCCGGTCGAGGTTGGCTCCGATCGGGTCCTTCATGGCCGCGATGAGGAAGGATGGTGACTTTTGCGCGGGCGCATCGCTCAGGTCGCCGCCCATGGGCACGCCCTTGGCGTAGCCGGCGAAGGCGGGATTGCGCGTCTGCGCGTCGGCCTCGTCAAAGTCCCAGCCACCAAAGAAGCGAACGATGAGGCGAGAACCGGTTGTGGCATAGGTTTCCTTGCGCGCCATGGCGTCCCAGATGGACTCCCTCGAATTCTCCTGGGCCCACACGGCGGCGTAGCCGGCGGCGGCGACCTCCCAGTCCATGATCTTGATTCCCGTCTTCGGGTTGTCCATGAACGAGGCGTGCATGCGCTCAGGGCTGGGCTCCTGCGGGGTGGTTTTGCCGAAGAAATTCTCCTCCTCCATCGCGGCAAGACCGGTGTGGGCATCGCTGCTGCCGACCATGCCGAACTTGTAGGGATTCGTGCCGAGTTTGGCCTCAAGCTTGAGACCGTTTTTTAATGCCGAACGGGCATAGTCGCCCGCGAGCATGTCATTCGTTTTCGGCTCGCTGGCATCGAGGTTGCCTTTGTCCCAGGTCTCGAAGTCGGCGAACTCGTCGTTCGGCGAGAGGAAGGGATGAGCCTCCCCGTCGCCCTTGGTCTGGGTGACCTCATAGAGAATCTCCCACCGCGCACGCTGTTTGGCGTAGTCGCCATCCACCGCCTTGCCGAAGGTCTCCACGACCGGGAACATCATGCCGTTGCTGAGATTTCCGTTGTGCGCGATGGCCAGCACGCTGCCGCCGGTCTTCGTTTCGTAAGCTTCCATCCACTTGTAGAGATCGAGCGGATTGATACTACCCATTGGCGGGTAGCAGGTAAAGGGCACAATCTGGCTGGCCTTGTCCGCGTTGTCACGGAAGATCACGTTCCGGTGCAGGTTGTTGCCCTTGTCGAGCGAGGTCCATTCATAGCCGATGAAGGCGGTGAAGCGGCCCGGCTCATTGTAGGCCTCCGCCGCATTGATCGTCTCCTGCCAGGCCCCCTTATAGGCGCGAGTGCCAGGGAGATACATCAACTCCTTGGGAAAGGTTCCCTGTGAGAACTGGCCGATGATCTCCAGCGCCGCATCGGCTCCTTTTCCAGACTTGATCATGTCATACCATTTGCGGCCCATCGGCTGGGCGAGGATCTCGGGCTTGCCGGCTAAGAGATCGGTGAAAAAGCCCATGTTGTCCGAGTGGTCGGCGACGACGAGGAAGTCGAGTGGACGGGAGAGCTTCGCGGGTTGGTTGCTGGAGGCCATGACCTGCTCGCCACGGGCGAAGCGGAGCGCGTCGCGCGGGGTCAGGGTGCAACCAAAGGCGCCTGCATCCATCGAGAACCCAGTGTGCAGATGAGTGTCACCGAAAAAGGGGCGCGAGGGAAAGTTGCGGTCGGCATAAGGGGAGTAAGGACGTTTTCCCTGCACCTGATCCGCCTTGCTCTTGGATAGCGTGCCTGCATCGGCTGCAGTATCCTGAGAGAGTGCCGGCAGCGTCAACGCGACGGCGGCAAAAGCGGACATATAGGTAGTGGTTCTTTTCATTGTGATCTGCGTTTTCACAGTCGATTGTTTCGGGTCTCATTTTAACAGGGGCGATCGATGCCGTCACTGGCATTTGTTCCCCTTTTCTTAATTTGTGGTGGTCCTTTCCGCCTAGGGCGCGTTCCAGGTCTTCCCAAGTCGGTGCCTCCGTGGAATCTTGCCCAGCGTGCCTGAAGGTTCCGGGTAGACTGCTGGTCGTCCCGCTTCGAAAGGTCCGGCCGGTCAATAGAACAACCGGTCGCGGCTTTTCTGAAAGCGTTCGTCTCGGGCCTGCCTGCGAATGGAGGAATTCTCGCCGATGGAATCCATCACGGAATTTCTGCGATCCATCCGGTCCTGGACGCCTT
>JADZAX010000171.1 GCA_020852405.1 Verrucomicrobiales bacterium | reverse complement strand
GTAGGCATCCCTCATCGCAGGATCAATGGCGCAGAAACAGGTGTGCTCCCAGAAGGCGTCGAAGCTCCCGGACCACTCTTCAGGGAGGGCGAAAAGATCGCCCTCGACGTAGGTTTCCCGCCCCACCGCGGCAATTTCCTTGGCTTTGGTGACCGCCGTGGGAGAGATGTCCAAACCGATGATTTCGGACCCGGGGGAAGCTTGGGCAAGGGCCCGGACATCGTGACCGAGACCGCAGCCTGGCACCAGAATGCGGCCGACCGGCGGTTCGTGGCGTTCCAGATATTCCAAGAGAGGCGGAGCGGCCAGTCCCTTGTCCCAAGGCATGTGCCCATCGCGGTAGTGTTGTTCCCAATCTGAATGCATCTTCGTGCCAGACTTTGGCCGAGACCCCGCCCGAAAGCAACCCCAAGCATGCCTTTGGCAAGGATTCAACGATCGCCGCCAAGGACCTATGGACTGGTAACCAGACGGCTCAGCGACAGGGGTCAATTCCAGAGGAATCCGCCACGTTGCCTCTTTACAAGGATTCGCTCACACAACAAAGTGCGCTATGGATCCCAAAAAACCGGTCAAAAAGAAACTGAAGAACATCAGGGTGGTATATGCCGCAGTGGCCTTGCGACGGGCAACCCACGACCAACTGCTTTGGCAGGCTCCCATTATCGCGTTCACCGCCCAGGCGTTTCTCTTCAACATCGCCTTCGGCGATGGCGCCAACACATTTTACAGAGTGTTCAGCGGCCTCTTGGCAACAGGACTAGGTCTGCTGTCATGGCAGTATTTTCATCGCAATTCCGCGTTCGAACTGCAAACAATGAAAAAACTGGAAAAAATTGAAAAAGAGTATTTCAAGGACATTCCAGAACCCTATCATGCGAAAGAAAATCCTGAGACAGAAGGCCTCGCATCCATTTCATCAAAGACAGTCTGGAGCCTTGCCATTCTGCTCATCAGCCTGTGCGGACTGGTTCCCCTTTTTGAAGCGATTATTTCCTCGATTACCAAGAATACTTGGTGACCGGTGAAGCAGAGGCCGAGGAGCCTTCCTGTTGGCTTGATCAGGGACTGGATGTTTCTCCGCGCCCTGTGGTAAAACACTGACCATGCTTCTCCCCGGTCGTTCCCATTCCCTGACGCCCTGGCTGGCCGCGCTCTTTTTGGGATCCGCATCCCTGGCCTGGGGTGGAGAGAAGACCGATTTATGGTCGCTCCGACCGGTGATCCCAGCCGCAGGGCCCAGCGTCGCGGATACCGCGTGGGCCACCGGGGAGATCGACCGCTTTCTGCTCTCCGCGATGGAGTCCCGCAATGTCCATCCAGCACCCGAGGCGGATCGCGCCACCCTGCTGCGGCGGCTCACCTTCGATCTCACCGGACTGCCCCCCACGCCGGAGGAACGGGAGCTCTTCCTCGCCGGCGACACCGACACAGTCCTCGAAGACACCGTGGATTGTCTGCTAGCCTCCCCCCGGTTCGGCGAGCGCTGGGGACGGCACTGGCTGGATGTGGCCCGCTACGCGGAATCGAACGGGAGAGCCCGCAACATGCTCTGGCATCACGCCTGGCGCTACCGTGACTGGGTCATCGGAGCCCTCAACCGGGATCTGCCCTTTGATGAATTTGCCCGTCTCCAGATCGCTGGCGATCTCCTTGAGCCAGCCCCCGGATCAGCGCGCGACGACGCACTGGTGGCAGTGGGGTTTCTCGCCCTCGGAGCGAAATCCCTCGAGGAGCCAAAGCGCGAGGTCTTTGTCATGGATCACCTCGATGAGCAGATCGACACCTTCAGCCGCGCCTTCCTTGGACTCTCGGTGGCCTGCGCCCGCTGTCATGATCATAAGTTCGATCCCATTCCAACAAGGGACTATTACGCCTTGGCCGGGATTTTTCTCAGCACCAAAGCCCTCTATGGTCACGGACCCATGGGGATCAGCGGTGTCAATGACTCCGCCCTCCAGGCCATCGGTCCGGAGGCCGTCCGCCTAGCCCCGGGGGCTCTGGCCCACTTGGAACAGCTGAAGCTCAAAACCCAGGAACGCAACAAAGCCCGCTCGGACCGCTACCGGGTGGTGCGCCGCAAGGCGGATGCCGAGCGTCAGTTGAAACTGCCGTCCCGGGATGACACGGCTCTGACCACGGAAATCGGGCGGATGGCGTCTGAGATTGCCGACTGGGATCTCAAGGTCAAGGCGCTGGAGGCCGAAGTGACCGCGCTGGAAACACATCCCCCACCCCAGCCGGCCTTTTGCTGCTCCGCCACCGAGGCGTCCGCCCCGACGGATTGCCGCCTTCATGTGCGGGGTATGACCGGCAATCTGGGAGACTCCGTGCCCCGGGCCTGTCTACCGTGCATTCCCGGCCCTGGCATCCGAACCATTCCCGGAGGCGAAAGCGGTCGCCGCCAGCTTGCCAATTGGCTGACCGATCCAGCGAATCCGCTGACCGCCCGCGTCGCGGTGAACCGGATTTGGGGCCATCTCATGGGGCGGGGCCTCGTCGCCACACCGGATGACTTTGGAATGAATGGCTCCCGGCCCAGCCATCCGGAACTGCTCGACCGCTTGGCGTGGCAATTTCAACACGAGATGGGATGGTCGGTAAAACGCCTCATCCGCACCATCGTGCTCACCCGCGCCTACCGTCTGTCCTCGACCGCCCCACCGCCCTCTCCCGGAGCCCTGGACCCGCGGCTCGTGGATCCGGACAACACTCTGCACTGGCGCCATTTCCCACGAGCCCTGGAAGCCGAAGTCCTGCGGGACGCTCTGCTCCAAATCAGTGGCGAACTGGACACGAATCCCCCGGAACCTGGCACAGATTTGGTCGCCAGTCTGCCGCCGTTGGTGGAGCAGGAGTTCCACGCCTTCAAGCCCGCCTTCCTGCCGGAGGCTCTGGAGCACCAGCACCGCTCGGTCTACCTGCCTCTGGTCCGAGGGGAGCTTCCCGAATTCCTCAAATGCTTCGATTTTCCGGATCCCGGCCTCACGCTGGGACGCCGCGACGAGACCGTGGTTCCCACGCAGGCCTCGTTTCTGCTCAATGCCCCCTGGGTCATTGACCGGGCTCGGCACACCGCACGACGGCTCTTCGACGAGGAACCTTCGGATGTGGACCGGCGCCTGGAACGCCTCAGTCTGATCGCCTTGGGACGCCCCATGGCAAACGAGGAACGCGCCGCCGCGAAAGACTACCTCGCCATGCCCGCCGGACTGGCCCCGGGGGTGACCGAAGCATCCCTTGAAATGTCGGCCTGGACAAGCCTGTGCCAAGCCGTCCTCGCCGGCACGGAGTTCCGCTTTCTCCCCTGACGCCCCCTTTTTTGATGATCCCTTCACGCCGCCAGTTCCTCCAAGGTCTCTCGACGGGCTTTGCCTATGCCGCCTTCTCCGCCCTTGCGAGCAGCGAGGCCCGGGCAGCCGGCGGTCCTCTCGCGCCGAAACGCCCCCATTTTCCGGCCCGGGCCAAGCGGGTCATCTTCCTCTGCATGAGGGGCGGTCCGTCCCAGATGGAAACGTTCGACTACAAGCCCAAGCTGAATGCGGACAATCTGAAACCGGGCCGCAATCCCAAAGCATTCCTCTTCGGTAGCCAATGGGCCTTCCACCAGCAAGGGCAAAGCGGCCTCTGGATGAGCGAACTTCTTCCCGAGACCGCCCGCCATGCGGACCGGCTGTGTGTGGTGCGGAGCATGCGGACGGACAATGAGAATCATCCCCAGGCACTCGAGCAACTCCACACCGGCAGCTTCCAGTTTCTCCGTCCCTCCATGGGTTCGTGGATCAGCTATGGGCTGGGCACGGAGAACGCCAACCTGCCCGGATTCATTGCCCTCAAGCCCCTCAGCGCACTCGGAGGGAGCCGATACTATGGCAGCGCCTTCCTCCCTGCGACCTACCGAGCCACCAGCATCGGCGAAGCCGGAAAGCCCATGAAAAGCGCCCGGATCGGCAATCTGACCAGTCCCCGACTGACCCTCCCCGCTCAGCGGCGGCAAATGGATTTTCTGCAGACGTTGAACCAACGATTCACCGAAGGACAGGAGCATGACGGACGCCTTGAGGGGGCTATCGAGTCCTACGAACTGTCCTACCGCATGCAGGCGGAGTTGCCCGGACTGATGGATCTGGCCGGAGAAAACCAACGCACCCTCGACCTTTATGGCATCGGCCAGGGGGCGACGGACGATTTCGGCCGGCAGTGTCTCCTGGCACGGCGCCTTTCCGAAGCCGGGGTGCGCTTTGTCGAAATCACCCACGAGGACT
>JADZAX010000170.1 GCA_020852405.1 Verrucomicrobiales bacterium | reverse complement strand
CGGCCTTTGTCGAGGTCTACAGCACTTCGAAGATCCCGCGCTCCGCCATTCCCAAAGTAAACGTGACCTTCGGCTGGCCGCGCCTCAATGGCGAAAAAGTGGCCCTAAAAAAGGTTTCCGCTTTTTATCCCCATGAAACTGGGCCGGCCGCACCCGATTGCGCTTGGGCCAAAGCCGACGGAGAAAATTGTCTGGTCGAAATAGGGCCGATTTTCCAACGGGATGAATCGCTGCGTCGGCATGACCTCGAAACGAAAAAATAGGCTGAGAGAGGGTTACGGTGCTTCATGAAGGCATTCCGTGGTGCCAGTTGATGCCTTGAAATAGGCGAAGCGCAAAGCAGTTTCTGGACGGAACTGGTATCGGATGCTATAAACCGGGCCATGAATCCCCGTTCCTGTTTGATTGTCTTCGGTCTGTCGTCGCTCTCCGTGACAGGTTCTTCTGGAGGGGAACCCCGCTTTGAACCCCAGACGCTCGATCCCGGAGTCGAAATCGGTTATGGCCTGGCCATCGGGGATGTCGATGGGGATGGCAAACAGGACATCCTCCTCGCTGACAAATCCCAGTATGTCTGGTATCGCAATGGCGACTGGCAGCGCCGGGTTCTCGCCGATCATGTGACGCTGCGGGACAATGTCTGTCTCGCCGTTGCGGATTTGGATGGGGATGGTCCGGTGGAGATCGCCGCGGGGGCTCAGTGGAATCCCGGAGAAACCAGCGACGGAAGCCAGTCCGGGTCAGTCCATTTTCTGATGCGTCCCAACAAGGGAGAGGGGCCCTGGCGGGTCGTGACCCTGCCGCACGATCCCACCATCCACCGGATGCGGTGGGTCCGCGACCCTGGCGGAAAGAACCACCTCGTGGTGCTTCCCCTGCACGGGATTGGCAACAAGTCCGGAGCCGGAGAGAACGGGGTTCAGGTCAGCGTCTACACGCCGCCAGCTCCCGACCGGTGGGAAGATCCTTCGGCATGGACCATCCAGGTCATCGACCGTTCAATGCACCAGACTCACAATTTCGACGATGCCGGCAGTGATCTGATCATCGGCGGGGCCGAAGGAATCGTCCGACGTGCTGTCAGTGATGCCGGATCCGGTGACCAGCGCATCATTCGCCCGGAAAATTCCCACCCGCCCACCAAAGGCGTAGGGGAAGTCAGGCTCGCCAAAGCGGGATTCTTAGCCGCGATCGAGCCCATGCACGGCACTGACCTGGTGGTTTACGAGGAAAAGGTGGGGGATCCGGGGCAGTGGACTCGGACGCTCCTGACCGGTGGCTTGGTCGACGGTCATGCCCTGGCGGTGGCCGATTTGCTCGGAACCGGACATGAGCAGGTCGTCGCGGGATGGCGCAAGCCCGACGCCTCGGGCAAGGTCGGGATCCGGCTCTATGAACGTGGTGCCGAAGGTGCCTGGAAAGTCCATCCCATTGACGACAACACCATGGCCTGCGAGGATCTCAAGGTTGCCGATCTCGACGGAGATGGACGGCCTGAAATCATCGCCTCCGGGAGGGCCACGAAGAACCTGATCGTCTATTGGAACAAAACCCCCCGCCCCGAATAGCGGCAGGGAGGAACCCTCGGACGGACTCCGGTTCTCTCATTGCAGCGCCGCATGGACCCGGTGCACGTCGGGATGGTCATCGAGCGCGGCGAGGAACCGCCCGACTTCTTCCTGCTGTTCCTCCGTCAGTTCGGGGTATTCCTTGGGCAACCAGGTCAGTTCCGAGGTGGTTACGGTCCAGCCCAGGGCTTTGAGGGCTTTGGTCATCGTATCGAGCTGCACCGTGGGACCGATGAAACGCGCCCCGAGATGACCGGCGGCGGATTCATCCTCCGGATCCAATTCCAGCGGCTCCACTTCATCGGCCTCGGCTTCCAGTGCGGCGACCTCAATGTCCTGCGTCGCGTCGGGATGGTGGGCTTCCACAAGACCGCAGTGGTTGAACATCCAGCCGACCGAACCGCGGGTGCCGAGACTGCCGGCCCGGAAGAGGACGCGGACTTCGGTGGAGGTGCGGTTGTTGTTTTCGGTGAAGCACTCCACGATGACGGGAACCCGGTGCGGGGCGAAGCCTTCAAAAACGACTTCTTCATAGATCACCCCTTCTCCACCGACGCCCGATGCTTTGGCGATGGCGCGTTCGATGGTGTCTCGGGTCACGCTCTGCTTTTTGGCGGACTCGATGGTGGCGGCGAGGCGGGCATTGAACTCCGGGACCGGGCCGCCCAGTTTCACGGCGACCTGGATTTCTCGGACGATCTTGCCCACGACTTTGCCTTTTTTGTCCGCGGCGAGTTCACGCCATTTCTGTTTCCACTGTGCGCCCATGGGTTTTGTGTCTTTCGGTGTCTACGGGATCGGTTATTCTGTGGCATGTGGGTGGAAAAAGCAATCCCTCCGGGTATATTCTCCTTCTCACGCTGTTTCTGTCATGAATGCCTCTGTCGACCCTACCCCATCCGCTCCCTCTCTGATGGACCGTTTTTCGGTGGACAATTTCCAGCGTTCCGTGCTGAAGACCCCGGACGGTTCGGACCGGCTTCTGCTCCACTCCTGCTGCGCTCCCTGCGCCGCGGAGATCATGGATGCGCTGGTGGCGTCGCGCATCAAGACGACGATTTATTTCTACAACCCGAACATTCATCCGCGTGACGAGTACGAAATCCGCAAGCAGGAGAACATTCGGTATGCCGAAAAACTGGGCATGGATTTCATTGATGCGGACTACGATGCGAAAAATTGGTTCGACCGCACCCAGGGACAGGAATGGGAGCCCGAGCGCGGGGCCCGGTGCACCTCCTGCTTTGACATGCGGTTTGAACGGACGGCGGACCATGCCAAGGAGCACGGTTTTTCCCTGATCTCAAGCACCCTGGCGATCTCCCGCTGGAAGAACATGGACCAGATCAACGGCTGCGGGGAGCGGGCGGCGGCACGGTATCCCGGGATGCAGTATTGGACGTTCAACTGGCGGAAGCAGGGGGGGGCTCAGCGGATGATCGAAATTTCCAAGCGCGAGGAATTTTACCAACAGGAATACTGCGGCTGCGTTTACAGCCTGCGCGACACCAACCAGTGGCGCGAGCAAAACGGCCGGGACCGGATCCGCCGAAAAGTGAAATTCTATGGACGGGAAGTCCTGGATGCCGAGTCGGGCACTGGCGACTGAGTTCAGGAAAACAGGCCGGCCAGTTTCCGGGCAGTGCCTACGGCCATGATCTGGCGGGTTGCCGAGCGGGCGACCCACTCATGACCGGCCCGGCCCAGATCCAGACGCTCCGCGGGGGCGTCGATGAGTCCGCCGAGGACCCGTGCGAGGTCATCGGCGTTGTCCGCTTCATGGAGTCGCCCCCCGCCGGATTGGTGGATCAAGGGCGGGAACGCTCCGTGATCGGGGCCCACCACCGGCAGTCCGGAGGCCATTGCTTCCAGCGCGTAGAGACCTTTTGGTTCGCAGAAATGTGCCGGGACACAAAAGAGGTCGGCGGCGCGGAGGAAGTCGAGCTTGCCTTCCCGCTCGGGCGCTCCGACATACTCAAAATGCTCGGACAAGCCGGCGAGGCGGATCTTTTCTTCCTGGTCTGGGAGATACGACGCGGGAGCCTGCGGGAGCCAGCCACCGGCCCGGAGCCTGGGCAGGGGAGTGCCGGGATGACTGACCCGGCGCTGCCCGCAGAGGCGGATCCAGGCATCGACGAGGAGGTCGAAACCCTTTTCACGGCACAGTCTCGCAAAATACCCGATCGTGACCGGTGCGTGGGCTGAGACAGGAGCCCCCGCGAAGCGGGCCTCGGCGAGCGGCAGGTAGTCGGCCGTGTCGATGCCGAGCGGGATCCGCCAGAGTTTTTCCGGCGGGAGGTCCAGCAGGTCCGCCATCCGTGCGGCGTAGTCGTCATTGAAGACAAAGAAGCCATCCACCTGTGTCGCCAGGAGACGCATTTCTTCGAGCACCCGGGACCGCCAGGGCTCCGCCAGAGCGTCGAGAAAGACATCGTCCCCCTGCAGCGTGACCACCACCGGCACTCCCAGTTCCCGACGGATGCCGGGAATGCAGCCACCGACGAGCAGATTGGTCAGGCACACCGCATCCGGGACCGACTCCGTTTGCATCCAGTGGACGAGACGCCGCATTTCCTTGCGTTGGTTCCCATGTTCCCCGCGGATCATGGAGAGGGTGAGTTCGCCAAGGGCCTTGGGATTGATACTCACCGCGTGCGAGGAGACACGCCGCAGCAGACCGGGCCGGTCCAGCCAATGATCGAGAAAGGCGGGCAGATGCCGGAAGAGGGGAATTTTTTGCTGCAGGTAGACATTGATGCCGCCGAAGAATACCTGGTCCACGCTGAGATCCGCTTCGTCCGTGCGGATCGGGGTGTAGAGCGGGACCAGGGGAACTTCGAGGTCCAAACCGAGCGATCGGAGACCGGCTGCCGCGGCATTGTCACGCAGACAGGAACCGCAGAACATCCCGGCCGCTCCGGCCGTGAGATAGACGATGCGTTTGCCGCGAAGGGGTTCGAGTTCGGGTGGGGGCGTCGCCATGGTCTAGGTCACTCTGGCCGTCGTGCGCTTCAGATCGCCAGTCCGGGACTCTACATGCCGGAGCGTGGCCTCGTCAATCTGAGGAACCCGTGACATAGGCGAATTGGGGGAAGGAGTGGAATCCGGGTAGAGATGCCCTGGAGTGGATCGGCTTCGCGCATGGAGTCCCTTGTCACTCCGCGTCAGACGAACCGGCCTCTCCTTGTCCTGGTCCGAATCCGGGGTATAGTGCGCCTTTGCCCCCACCATGCGCCGCCTACTTGTCACCTCCGCCCTTCCTTACGCCAATGGCCACATCCATCTCGGCCATCTCGTGGAGTATTTGCAGACCGACATCTGGGTGAGATTTCAGAAAATGCAGGGGCACCGGTGCCTCTATTTCTGTGCGGATGACACCCACGGCACGGCGATCACCCAGCGCGCGCAGCGCGAAGGACGTGCCGAGACGGAAGTCATCGCGGAAATGCAGGCTGCCCACGAGCGTGATTTTGCGGGCTTCGGCATCGCCTTCGACCGCTATGGGAGCACCCACGGCGAAGCCACCCGCGAGGTCTGTCATGAAATCTGGTCCGGACTGCGGAAGACGGATCTAATCGTGGAGAAGGACGTCGCTCAGCTCTTCGACCCCCAAGCGGGCACTTTCCTCGCGGACCGTTTCGTCCGCGGGACCTGTCCGAAATGTCGCGCCACCGACCAACCGGGAGACAATTGCAGTGTCTGCGGATCCACCTACACTCCGGCGGACCTGATCGATCCGGTGAGCACGCTTTCCGGGACGCGGCCGGAGGTGCGGACCGCCTCACATTTGTTCGTCCAGATCGAGAAAGAACGCCCGTTCTTGTTGGAGTGGACCCAGAGTGGGGTCATGCCCGAGGAAAGCGCCAATTATCTGCGGAATTTCTTTCTCCAGGAACCCCTCCGGGATTGGGATATTTCGCGGCCCGCGCCGTATTTTGGGTTCGAGATTCCCGACAGCCCGGGGAATTTCTGGTATGTCTGGTATGACGCGCCGATCGGCTATCTCGGCACGACCCTGGAGTGGTGCCGCGAGCACGGAGAAGACTTCGACGCTTGGTGGCGCAACGATGAAACCGAAGTGCACCACTTCATCGGGAAGGATATCCAGTATTTTCATACCCTTTTCTGGCCGGTGATGCTGAAGAAGTCGGGGTTCAATCTCCCGCGGTTCGTGCACATCCACGGCTTTCTCAATGTGAACGGGGAGAAGATGTCCAAGTCCAAGGGCACCTTCATTCAGGCCTCGAAATATCTCGAGCACCTTGATCCGGCCTATCTGCGGTACTACTACGCGACCAAGCTCTCCAGCCGGGTCGAGGATCTGGATCTCAATGTGGAGGAATTCATCGCCCGGGTGAATTCGGACCTGGTCGGTAAGGTGGTTAATCTGGCGAGCCGCACTGCGCGCTTTGTCGAAGCCACCGGGCTCTCGGCAGTCTACCCGGACGATGGCGGCCTTTTCGCGCACGCGGCGTCCCAGGGGGATGCCTTGGCTGTCTGCTATGAGGCCGGGGATTATGGAAAGGCGATGCGGCTGATCATGGAGCTTGCCGATCGGGCGAATCCCTATGTCGAGGCCAACGCTCCCTGGGAGTTGCGCAAGGACGAGTCCTTGGCGCAGCGTCTCCAGGATGTCTGCACGGTGGCCTTGAACCTCTACCGCCAGCTCGCGCTCTATCTGGCGCCGGTGTTGCCGGGATTGGCGGAGGCGACTGGACGCTTGCTCAATGCGCCGATGGATTCCTGGCAGGCGGCGGCAACGCCACTTACCGGCACTCCGGTGGGAAAATTCCAGCATCTTATGCAGCGCGTAGATCCTAAGAAAGTGCAGGCCATGATGGACGAAAGCATGGAAGAAGCCGCCGCCGAAGCCCAACCCGCCCCGTCCCCCATCCCGGTGGATTCAGGGAGTTGGCTGGTGGCCGAGCCTCTCGCCGGGGAGATCACGATTGATGACTTTGCCAAGGTGGATCTGAGGGTCGCTCGCGTGCTCGCGGCGGACGAGGTCCCCGAAGCCCGCAAGCTGGTGCGGCTGACATTGGGCCTGGGAGGGGATACCAGGCGTCAGGTGTTTGCAGGCATCAAAGCGGCTTATGATACCCAGCAACTTGTCGGAAGGCTCGTCGTGGTCGTGGCCAATCTGGCCCCTCGGCAGATGAAATTTGGTCTCAGTGAGGGCATGGTCATCGCGGCCGGTCCCGGAGGAAAACACATCTTTTTGCTCAGCCCCGATGCCGGTGCCGAACCGGGACAACGGATCCACTGAGGCCCGTTGGATTCTTGAGGAACCTGATCGGTTCCCCTGCTGCGAGGCACGGGGTTCGAATGCCGGGTTTTTTCCCATGCGCAACCGCCACCTTCGGAAACGCTCACCCCTGCCGCCGGCCGCCATGCCGGATGACGCGGCGGTGGTCCGTTTTCTTGCGGACGGGTTGACCGCCCTGCTATCCCCGGAACGACAGGAGATGATGCAGCGGGTGATCGACTGCCGCACCCGGCACCTCACCGTGGCGCTGGAGGATTTGTTCCAAGCCCACAATGCCTCGGCCTGTTTGAGGACGTGTGAAAGCCTGGGCGTGCAGGACATCCATGTGATCGAAGGCCGCCACGCCTGGAAAGTTGATCCGGCCGTGGACCAAGGGGCTTCCAAATGGCTCAGCCTGTGGCGGCATCGGGCGGATCCTCCCGGCTG
>JADZAX010000169.1 GCA_020852405.1 Verrucomicrobiales bacterium | reverse complement strand
TTGGGGTATTTTGAAACCACTCCGGAAACCGTTGCCTTCTTCGGGCAGCTGCTCGACGGCGAGAGCGGATCTAGGCAGGAGCGAATTCTGCAGAACATCGGCGTCAACTACGACACCTGCCATCTGGCTTTGGAATACGAGGAACCCGGGGAGGCTCTGGGGCGGTTGGTCGATGCCGGAATCCGGCTCAGCAAAATCCACCTCAGCTCCGCTCTTCGGGCCACTCCCACAGCTTCCGCCCGCCACCGGCTTGCCTCTTTCGCAGACGATGTTTACCTGCATCAGGTCATCGTCCGGCAGGGGGAATCGGTGGTTCGTCGCTTCAAAGATCTTCCCGAGGCTTTGCAGTGGGCCGACACCGCGCTAGATCCCGGGGAGGAGTGGCGCATTCACTTTCACATTCCTCTCCATGCCGATCCGGCCGAGCCTGATTTTGGCGACACCCGGGACCACATTCATGGCACCTGGCGTTTCCTCGAAAACCATCCCGGGCTGTGTTCGCATTTTGAGATGGAAACCTACACCTGGGAAGTTCTGCCGGAATCGCTGCGCAGTGGTTCGGTGGTAGACCAACTGGTGCGGGAGTATGAATGGTGCCGCCGCGAGTGGCCATGAACCAAGGATTGTTGCGGACCTGGCTCATCCTTGGACGGGTTTCCAACCTGCCCACCGTATGGGCCAATGGAACGGCGGGCTGGCTCCTCGCCGGGGGAGGGTGGACTGCCGGACTGGGCTGGACGTTGCTGGGACTCAGCCTGCTTTACATCGCAGGGATGACTCTGAACGATGCCTGTGATGCCGATTGGGATCGGATCCATGCCCTGGACCGCCCTATCCCGAGCGGGGCCATCTCCCGCCGGGCGGTATGGCTGACCGGACTGGTCCAGATGGGGGCTGGAGCCGCTGTGCTGGGCTTTTGCACCCGGAGTGCTCCCCCTTTGATCCTGGCACTGATGCTGGCCATCCTCTGGTATGATGTTTCCCACAAGCGGAATGCCGCCGGTCCTTGGGTGATGGGACTCTGCCGGTTCTTGATTTATCCTTTGGCAGCCTCGGCGGCGGTCTGGGCCTGGGACGACCCTCAGTTGTCGGGAGGCAGTGGGGTGGTGCCGTTGGTCTTGTTTGCGCTCGGCCTCTATGCCTATGTGGTCGCTTTGACCTACACGGCGAAGGCGGAACGGGCGGTTTCCAGCGATCCAGCCAGCCGGGGGCCGCTTCTGGTCTGGTTTTTGTTGGCCGTGCCTTTGGGGATCAATCTCTTTGTCGGCCTCTGGTGGTCCGGGTTGCCGTTGCTGGGCTGGATCCTCTTTGCCAGGACACTGCGGCAGAGGCGTCGCATTGACATCGGGAGGCTGGTCGGTTTGCTTCTGGCCGGGATGGTGCTGGTCGACGTGATGGCGGTTTGCTTGGTCATCGGTGGCACCGGCCTGACCTTGATCGCTCTGGTGCCGCTGAATCTCGCCCTGCAGCGTGTCATTCCTGCGACCTGAGACCGGCTACCAGGTGGCCGGCAATCCGGGCAGGGTTTCTTTGAGAATCCCGTGCAGCGACTGCTTTTCAATGGCGGAGAGATAGGAGTAGGCAGGATGGGGCGTTTTCGTGTCGAGGGCCTGGCCGAGCCGAAGATAAACGCCTTGTTTGAAAAGATCCGGCAAGCCTTGGAAGACATTGCTGTAAATCATGTAACTGCACCGGTTCCGGAAAAGGCGGGTTTTCAGATCGAAATCCTTCAATGAAAGTCCGTTGCGGGTCTCCTTGCGTGTGGCGAGGAACTGTTCCTTGAACACGGGATCGCCCTCGACGCCACCCTTGGGAAGAGGCACTTCGTCGGCGAAAAGCAGATAGCGGATCAAAATGTCGGCCTGAGCCTCCATCTCGCGGCGGTGGGGAGGGCGGAATTTGCCTCCTCCTTCCTCCAAAAGGGTGCGCGCCCGGTAGGAGGCTTCCACGACCCGGTCAACGAAGCCTGCCTGGTGCTCGTGGAGCAAATGGGCCAGGATGTCACTCGTGGCCACGGGATACATCGAGACATCAAAGCGCTGGCCGGGTTCGTTGGGAATGGTGGTCAGTTTGCCTTCATCATACTGTCCGATGAGGTTGCCCCAGTGTTCCTTGATTCCGCTTTGTCCGGTGACATGCCATCCCCCGAAGCGCTCACTGAAAGGGATGCCGTGCCCGGTCTGTTCGAGCCGGAATGCCTTGAGGCTGCCCCCGGTGGGGCCCGGGACGACCGATTTGATGACAATGCCCGGGACTTTTCCGGTGTCATCACCAGCGTGGCAATTCATACACCGGTTGGCGCGCTCCACAGTCGGAGGGGCACCAGAACGCGGCAGGTCAAAAATATAGAAAATGCCCCCCAACTCTGGATCGAGAGAGACGATTTCGATGCGGCCGCCGGGAATGTAACCCAGATAGATTTCTTCGTTGAAATAGAGGGCCCGGGGATTGCGAGGGGAAATGAACCGGAGTTGCAGGCTCGTGGTGGAGAAAACCCACATCTGGGAGGCTGTGGGAATTTTGAGGTGTTTCAGGAGGCTAATGACACAGTTCTTTTCAGAACTGTAATCCAACGGCAACTTGCCGGCTTCCAGATCGGCTTTGATCCTGGTGAACGGATCCTCCAATGGGCGTGTCCAATAGGCGTGCTGCGGAGCCTTGAGATCGGCATAGTTGCTGACCCGATCCTGGGCCTTGGCCCTCTCGCCGGCCATACCCAATGCCGCCGTCGCTGCCAAAAGCAGAATGGTTTGGGGGATTTTTCTGGCGCGAGAGGTTGCCATGGGGAACCCTTACGATCGTCATAAAAGCAAGGAAGGCAACCCGCAGACTGCGCCGAGGTTGCGCCATTCCCTTTCCTGACAAGCCCATACCCTCTATGAACGGGAAACCAGAGCCTGAAGACAGTCCCATTTCTCCATCGCCGCATCGTCGCAGACCGCGGTATGGTGGGAAAAATCCCCGGCGCTATGACCAAAAATACAAAGAATTGAACCCGGAGAAATATCCGGACACGGTCGCCAAGGTCATCGCTTCCGGAAAAACCCCGGCCGGGAGTCATCTGCCGATCATGGTGGCGGAAATTCTCGAGGCGCTGGATCCCCAACCGGGTCAAACCGGTGTTGATGCGACCTTGGGCCACGGAGGCCATGCCCGGGCGCTTCTTGCCAGGATCATCCCGGGAGGTCGGCTCTACGGATTCGATGCCGATCCTCTGGAGTTGCCAAAAACAGCGGTCAGACTCAAGGCCGCCGGTTATGGTGAGGATGTCTTCACTCCGGTGCTGAGGAATCATGCCGGTCTGGCTTCCTATCTGGCCCAGACAGAGCCTGCCGGAGCGGTGGACTTCGTTCTCGCGGACCTGGGATGTTCCTCCATGCAATATGACGAGCCGGGCAGGGGATTCAGCTACAAGCATGACGGGCCCCTGGACATGCGGTGGAATCCTTCCCGCGGGCTGTCGGCATCCACTTGGATCGAGAAATGCACGATAGACCGGCTGGAGCAGGCTTTGTTGGACAATAGTGATGAACCCCTTGCCGGTGTCATCGCCCGTTCCTTGGCGGGAGGCCACTTTGAAACGACCCATGCCCTGGCTGGGGCCATCCGCAGGCTGCTCAATGACAAACTGGATTCGGAAGAACTGGATCGAACTCTCAAGAGAGTCTTTCAGGCCGTCCGGATCAGCGTGAATGATGAATTCTCCTCCCTGGAGGCGCTGTTGAGGATTCTACCGGATTGTTTGGTCCCGGGAGGGCGAGTGGCAATCCTCACCTTTCATTCCGGCGAAGACCGTCGGGTCAAGAAAGCATTCCACGCAGGAATGGTGGCAAGCGTCTACCGCGCCATCTCGCGGGATCCTTTGCGGGCGGGGGGGGGCGAGCGCCACGCCAACCCCAGAGCGATCCCGGCAAAATTGCGCTGGGCAGAAAAAAATCGGGTTGGGTGAGCGATTGGGGAAGGGTTCCTTTGCCTTTGTTAAATATTGATACTAAAAGATCTGAGATTGTTTTCTGAAAAGTGTCTAACAAATATTAACTTGGCATGATCCTTGCACTTAAAAAAAAACCTTGTGAAAAGAGAATTGCTCGCCAAAATGGCGCGGTCATTGAAGCGAGCTTGATCAGTTGCTTTGTGGAAACAAGTTTTCGGTTGCCGGAAACGGTTCCTTGAAGCCTGAGCAGCCTCAACAACGAACAACCAAAAATCAGAACTCAAGCTAGAACCTTATGAAAAACCAACTCAAAGGAATCCTGGGCGCCGCTCTTGCGGTCGCAGCGATCCCCGCCTTCGGTGGCGAACCAGCCTGCAAAGCGCCAGTCTGCGAAGCTCCCGTCAGTCCTCTCTCCGGTTCCGTTTCCTTCGGCTACGAAACCACCTACATCTTCCGCGGTCAGGAATACGGCGACAACGCTCCTTGGGCAGGCCTTGATGTCAACTACGCCGTCAACGACAAGTTCAATGTCAATGCGGGCGTCTGGTACATCAACCCAACCAGCGGTCTTCCAGGCTTCGATGAGTTGGACCTCTATGCCTTCGTTTCCACCGCAGTCGGCACCGGCACCCTGAGCGTTGGCGGCACCTACTTCGTCTTCCCAGAACCGGGTGGCGACGCTGGTGAACTTGGCCTCAAGTTCTCCCAGCCGATTGGCGACATCGTCGACCTTGGCTTCCAGTATTTCTATCGCTTCACCGATGACGGTCATTACCTGGAACTGAACGCCGGCAAATCCTTCGACATCACCGACAAGATCGCTCTTGGCGTGCTTGCCGGGATTTCCTACGGTGACAGCTACTACGGAGTCAGTGGTTTCAACCACTCCTTCGCTCGTGCCACTGTCAGCTACGCGCTGTTCGACAACACCACTCTCTCCGCTTACGTCGGTGGCAACTTCGCCATGGACGACCTCGAAGCGCTTGGTCAGGACAGCATCATTCATGGTGGTGCTTCCATCTGCGTGACCTTTCCTTAATTGTTGAGGGCAGTTGGTTAGTTGCCCTTGTTTCTTCGAAGGGGTCTCCTGTTACAGGAGGCCCCTTTTTTTTGCCCCTTTGCCTCGGGAATCCCGGCCCCTCCACTGATTTCATCTTGCGCCCGGCCTCTGCCGTGAGTATGAAACGACCTTTCAGGGACACTCCCGGAACCAACATTCATGAGTGACAAAATCACGCGCGCACTGATCTCCGTCTCCAACAAGGATGGCTTGGAGACTTTGGTAAAAGCTCTCCATGAGCACAGTGTGGAAATTCTTTCCACCGGCGGCACCGCCAAATTCATCCAGGCTCTCGGTGTTCCCACTGTGGAAGTCGCCGATTTCACAGGGTTTCCAGAAATGTTTGAAGGGCGGATCAAAACGCTCCATCCCAAGATTCATGGAGGCATCTTGTTCCGGCGGGATGCCAAGGAACACGTCAAGCAGGCCCAAAAGCACGATATTAAGCGGATTGACCTGGTGGTGGTCAATCTCTACCCCTTTGAGGAAACGGTGGCCAAGGCCGGGGTTACTTTGGACGAAGCGATTGAGCAAATCGACATCGGCGGTCCTGCGATGTTGCGTTCCTCGGCCAAAAATCATGCCTCCGTGGCCGTGGTCGTCGATCCGGCCGATTATGCCACGGTGATCGGGGAAATGAATGACTCCGGAGGGGGAACCACCTTGGGCACCCGGGAGAGATTGGCGATCAAAGTTTTCCAGCATACGGCGGCCTATGACCGGGCCATTGCCGGGTATCTCAATGACCGGCAGACGACGGAACGTTCCTTTTCCGTTTCCCTACCCTTGGAGCAGGATCTGCGCTACGGGGAAAATCCCCATCAGACGGCCGCTCTGTACGGTCGCTTCACGGAGCTCTTCAAACAGATCCAAGGAAAGGCCCTGTCCTACACGAATGTGCTCGATATTGCGGCTGCGGCCGAGTTGATCCTGGAATTAAGGCGCCCCGCGGTGGCCATCTTGAAGCACACCAATCCCTGTGGGGTGGGAGCCGATAATGACGACCTTCGCCTTGCTTGGGAGAAAGCCTTCGAGACGGACCGGCAAGCCCCATTCGGTGGGGTCATCGTTTGCAGCCGGCCCATGAACGTCAGTCTGGCGCGGGTGATTGGGGAAATTTTCACCGACGTCATCATTGCGCCGGATTTTGAAGGAGACGCGTTGGCTATTCTGAAAAAGAAGAAAAATCTCCGGCTGATCCAGATGACTGAAGGGGTCCAAGCCGCCCTCAAAGATTCCGTGGTGCGCTCCATCCCGGGAGGGCTGGTTGTCATGGACGCTGATCCGGTGGCCAAAGGCTTGGACCACATCGAGGAACGGGTGGTGACGAAACGTCCGCCCACCGCGGAGGAGATCGAAGCCATGCGATTTGCCTGGCGGGTGGTGAAGCATGTCAAGTCCAACGCAATCGTGTTTGCCACCTCCGACCGTACTCTCGGCATCGGAGCCGGTCAGATGGCGCGGGTCGACTCCTGTCGACTCGCCGTTTGGAAAGCCCAGCAAGCCGGGCTTGATCTGAAAGGCAGTGTCGTGGCGAGCGATGCCATGTTCCCGTTTCCGGACGGTCTGATTTCGGCTCTTGAAGCGGGAGCCACCGCAGCCATTCAGCCGGGCGGATCCATCCGGGACGAAGAGGTCATCGCGGCGGCCAATGAGCGGGAAGCGGCCATGGTCTTTACGGGCATCCGTCACTTTTTGCACTGATCCCGTCGTGGTGCCAAAGACCTACGAGGTTCGCCGTTGCGGTGTCCTGCCCTCCGGCGAGGCGTTGCTATCCTGTCCGCTCTGGAATGAGGCGGAGCTGTTGACGGACTTTTGTTTTCCCTGGAACAGCGAAGTCCTGCCGCCTAGGACAGAATTCAAGGGATTGTGGGATGGCGACCGGTTCGGGTTCCATTTCGACGTGACCGATCACGACATTATTATCGGAGAGGGGGCCAGCCCTGGTTCCCGAGCTTTGGAGTCGGACCGGGTCGAACTTTTCTGGGCCTGCGATGGGCACTTGGATCCCTATTGGGGATTCGAAATGAACCCGAACGGCGATGTCCTCGCTTATGAGGGGCGTTATCACAGGCAGATGAATTGGGATTGGCAATGCCCGGATTGGCATGTGGTTGCCGAACTTCGGCCTGATGGCTATAGGGTGGCTGGTTCCCTTCCGATCGAGGTGCTTCGGGAATGGGGAGTTTGGCGGGAGACATCGCATGGTGGCGGGGAAACCATGACCGGCGTCTACCGTGGCGAATTTTCCCGCGGACCCGGCCAAACCGTGCGGCGGGACTGGATCAGTTGGGTGCATCCACACACGGAGGTCCCGGATTTTCATGTCCCCGCCTCCTTTGGTCGGTTTGTCTTTCATCCCACCGGATGAAATGAGGAGAGCCGTCAGTTGCGTGCCTTGGGGACGGGGTTAAGCTTCTTCTGCGAAGCATGGGTATCTACAATCGTGACTACATGAAAGACAGTTCCGGGACCGGCAGGGGTCCGGGTTGGACGATTGTGGGGTGGTTGATCGCCCTCAATGTGGCTGTCTATGTGATCCAGCATCTCCTGCTCGACCAGGCAAGCCCTGGAGGGGGATTCTCCCTTGGCGATCTGTTCAACGGGCGGTTTTACACCCTGGTGACCTCGTTGTTTGTACACGCGGGGATCATGCACATCGTCTTCAACATGGCGATGCTGTTCTTTGCCGGGAAAGAACTGTTGGCGCGCGTCGGTCTGCGGCATTTCCTCTGGGTTTATTTCCTTGGCGGGATCTCGGGAACCGTTCTTGAGGCTGCGGTGACCGCCCTCCAAGGCTACAACGTGAATCAGATCGGGGCTTCGGGTGCGATCATGGCCTTGATCTGTGCCTTGGCGACCTTGATTCCATGGCATCGCTTCAGCTTTCTGTTTTTCTTCGTGATTCCGGTGACACTCACCATGCGGACTTTCGTGATGGTGCTGATCGGATTGGACCTGGTGTTGGGCCTGATCGGTGTTTTCAGCGCTTCGACGGAATCCCTGCTTGGGGGGAAAGTGGCTCATTTTGCCCATCTGGGTGGCGCTTTCTGGGGTTTGTTTTATGGCTGGGTGATCTTGGGACGCTTGAATCGTGGTCAGAATAGAAAAAATGCCGGACTGAAACTGGTGCCCCGGACCGAGGGGGAACCGCCTCAGGATCTTGGCCGATGGGAAGGAATGTTGCAGCCCGTTCCGGATTCGGACAAAGCACTGCAGGAAATCGGCAAGGACCGCCGCCCGCAGGGGGCGGGGCTCTCCGTGGATAACGCGGTGGATGCCATTCTGGACAAAATGTTGGCAGAAGGGCCGAAAAGCTTGACTGATGCCGAACGGAAGGTTTTGGAAGAGGAGAGCCGTCGACTTGCCGAACGACGCACGGGAAAATAAGGGTGACTGACGATGCGTAAGAAAGAGGCCAAACCTTTCCACCCGGCCGTGCGGATGGGCCTGACCGTTCTTTCCGTTCTGGCATTTGTGGCTCTGCTGGTTGGCAGCGCCCGCCTGGGGGTGGTCATGGCTTTGCAGGATCTGCCCGATTCCGCCCGGCACACAAAGGGATACCAGGCAGGCGTGGAACTGAGCGTGGGCCAGGACGGTGGCGCCCTATATTTTGCGGAATCAGTGCAGGCGCTGCGGGACTTTTATTTCCGCTATCCCAGCGAGGACGCCCGTCAAAAAGCCGAAGCCGAATCCCTGGGAATTCGCCGGGTTTTTGGAGAGACCAAGTTCCGCACCATTCGGCAGGACGCGGATTGCCTTCTCGTAGAGGTGCTTTCAGGACCCTTCACCGGAGAATTCTGGTTTCACCAAAGCCAACTACCGGAGCCCGATCGATTAAAACCATGACCACTCGAAAATTCGGTGGCGGGAACGTTGTTGCTGAGGTATGGTCGGTTCTCATGTTTTCCCAGAGCCGAATCCGAATTATTCGCTCGATTTTCGACGCATCCGCCCACGCCTGATTCCAGTGCGGTCGATTGATGCGTCCGGCTTCCCGGCGCGCTGTGTTCTTGCGGCGGGAACGGTCTATCTCCGTCAAGACTCTCCGCGTTCCTCTATTCCGCATTTCCAGATACCCTTTTTATGAATCTTCCCGGCAAAACGGTCTTCCTTTATGATACCACCCTGCGTGATGGCACTCAGGGGGAAGGGGTCAATTTCAGTTCGCTCGACAAACTGCGTATCGCCCAAAAACTTGATGAGTTCGGCATGGATTACATCGAAGGCGGTTGGCCTGGCTCCAATCCCAAGGATGAGGAATTCTTCGAGGAAGCCGCCAAGGTGACGTGGAAACACGCCAAGATAGCGGCATTCGGCAGCACCCGGCGCAAGGGCATCGCGGTGGAAGACGATCCGCAAGTGGCAACGCTGCTTGCGGCCAACACGCCGGTGGTGACCTTTTTTGGGAAGAGCTGGCGACTCCATGTCACCGAGATCCTAGGGACGACGGAGGAGGAAAACCGGGCCATGATCCGGGACACCACGGCCCACCTCAAAGCTCACGGGCGTGAAGTGATCTATGATGCGGAACATTTTTTTGACGGCTACAAGGACGATCCGGCGCACGCCCTCTCGACCCTCCTCGCGGCCAAAGAAGGAGGCGCGGACATGGTGGTTCTCTGCGACACTAACGGCGGAACCCTGCCTCATGAGATTGAGGAGATCACCCGTGTGGTGATGGAACGGCTCGCCATGCCGGTCGGGATCCATCCGCATGATGACTGT
>JADZAX010000168.1 GCA_020852405.1 Verrucomicrobiales bacterium | reverse complement strand
CGCGGAAGCCGACTCACAACGGCTGTTGCGGGCCCTTGGGGAAGGCCTTGCCGCGACCGGTTCTGGCAAGCTCTCCGAGCTGGACGCGACCCGACGCTTGGACAAAGTGTTCGCCGACGCGCTGCGGGACGCGAGGGAATCCACCACGCCGGGCGGGCGACGACTCGCGGCGTTGAACCTGCTCCGGTATTCCCCGGCCACGGAAGCCGGCCCTGTCGCACTGTCGGTCTTGGCCGAGGCCGGAACCCCTGATCTCCAACTCGCCGCCATCGATGTCGCGCAGGCTCTCAAAACGCCGGGGCTCGACGCCGCCGTCCTGCCCCTCTGGGCCCACCTCAGTCCGCGGGTCCGAGGGGAAGCAGTGGCCGTTCTCGCGGGCAGACCGGAGACCGCTCGCGCGCTTCTGGAAGCCGTTCAAAAAGGCAGTGTCTCACCGGCTGAAATTCCCAGCACGCTCCAGATTTCGCTGCTCAAACACGCCCGACCGGAAGTGAAAGCGCTTGCCGAGTCCATTTATGCGAAAGCCCGGGCCAGCAGGCAGGAAGTCATCAACCGATACCTCGACTCGGAGCGGCTCAAGGGCGACGCGGCCCGAGGTCAGGCCAAGTTCGAGACCATCTGCATCGCCTGTCACCGCAGTGGGGACAAAGGTTTTCCGGTCGGCCCGGACCGCGTCACCTTCAAAACCAAGGGACGAACCATCATCCTGACCAACGTTCTCGACCCGAACCGTGAAGTGGCCCCGCAGTATCTCGCTTATGCCCTGACCACGACCGGCGGGGAGACGGCGACCGGCACCATCGCTTCGGAGAATCCTTCCTCCGTGACCTTGCGCCTTCCCTTTGGTGAGGAGAAAGAGTATTCCCGTTCCTCCATCGCCTCCCTCCAGGCGCTGGGACAATCTCTCATGCCTGAAGGGTTGGAAGCGCAGTTGACTCCCCAGGATTTAGCGGACTTGTTGGAATACATCACTACCGCCCCCTGAACCCCACCGCATGATCTCAGTCCGTCTTCTGTCCGTCTCCGGCCACGTCGTCCCGATGCGGACGCGTTTTCCGTTCCGCTACGGGATCGCCGCCATGACGGTGGCTCCGCATCTCTTTTTGAAGGTCGAGGCAGAAATCGCGGGGAGGCCCGTTTCGGGACAGGCCTCGGAGGGCTTGCCGCCCAAATGGTTCACCAAGGATCCTGCCACCACTTTCGAGGAAGATCTCCCGGGAATGCAAGCAGCCATCCGAAAAGCCGCGGACTTGGGGATTGAGGCGGGGACCCAACCCGACTTTTTCACTTGGTGGCGCGCGCTTTATGAAGCCCAAACTTTTTGGGCGGATGCCGGACACATTCCTCCCCTCCTGGCCCACCTGGGCACCAGCCTGATTGAGCGGGCCCTGCTCGATGCGTTCTGCCGGGCGGTGGGGCAACCACTGCACCGCTCTGTGAAGGACAACCTCCTTGGCATCCGTCCCGGCATCCTTCATCCAGAGTTGGGGAATGCCACCGCCGCAGACCTGTTGCCTCCAGAAAGAGCGCCGGAAATCATCGCCCGGCATACCGTGGGTCTGTCCGATCCCCTGACGGATGGGGACATTCCCCCCGAGGATGATGCCCATGACGGGCTACCGCAATCGCTCGAAGCCTGTATCCGCGCTTACGGACTGACGCATTTTAAAATCAAGCTCTGTGGTCAATTGGACCGCGATCAAGCCCGGCTGCGGGATTTGGCCCGCCTGCTGCCGCGCCTCGTTCCTGATCACTGGTTCACTCTCGACGGCAATGAGCAGTTCCATGATCTGGCCGGTTTCCGTGCCCATTGGGAGGCGTGTCTCGCGGACCCCGAGCTTCAGGAATTCCTCTCCCCAAGACATCTTCTTTTCGTCGAGCAACCGGTTCATCGGGATCATGCGCTGGACGCCCACATCGAGCGCGATCTCGCAACCTGGGCCGATGCTCCCCCGTTGATCATCGACGAATCCGATGCCACCATCCATTCCGCCACGCGGGCACTGGAGCTGGGATACAGCGGCACGAGCCACAAAAACTGCAAGGGCGTCCTCAAAGGGCTCGTCAACGCCTGCCTGCTGCGGCACCGCAGTTCCCTCCCCGGTGCCAGGCCAACCATCCTGAGCGGAGAAGACCTGGCCAATGTTGGCCCGGTGGCTCTGCTCCAGGATCTTGCGGTGATGCACTTGTTGGGCCTGGCCCACGTCGAGCGGAACGGCCATCACTATTTCAAAGGCTTATCGATGCTCCCGACAGAGATCCAAAGTGCCACCGTTCAATCCCACGAAGATCTTTACCGCCTTCATGAGGGGGGCTTCCCCACGCTCGACGTCCGCAATGGAAAAATCCAATTGGCCTCTGTGCGGAATGCCCCCTTTGGCACAGGATTCGATATTTGGCCATTGCTTCCCCATGGAACCCCGATCAGGGAGTTGGAAATCGCTCTGGCGTTGGGCTGAGAAAACCTCTTGTGGTGCCATGGTCCGACGAACCGTCGCCCTGCTTTGTTAGTATGCCCAGGAACACTTGAATCCGCCCATTTGGTCTGGCACTATGGAACATTAGGACCAGTGGCGACTTCATGAGCTCACCTCTTCAAAAATGCCGGACCTACCGGGTGGGACCGTGGCGGAGGGCCATCCCTTGGTTGCTCTTCGGCCCGTTCCTCCTGATTGGCGCCGGGATTCTGATTTTCGCGAAAGATGAGGAAACCCGGACCATCGGTTCAGTCCTCTTCATTTATCTGGGAATCCTGACCTTTTTCATGCACTTCCTGATTGGGCGCGCCCGACTGGAATTGAGTCCACAAGGCGTTCGCCTGCGTCAGATTGGAATGAATCTCACCACTTCTTGGTCGAATGTCGCAGGGCTTCGCCTGGACCCTGGCAGGGAAGGGATCGTCACCCGGGAATCCATGAGCGGGGCCGGCGCCGCAGCATTGTCAGCAGTGCGCGGGGGCGGCGCTTCTGGTGTCGAACTCTATGATGAAGAGCAACAGCTGGCCATGGAGGAATGCCGTTGGATTCCCATCGAGGCTTTCCGCTGGCATTTAATCCACGGACAACTGCGAAACGACATCCGGGATCTGGCTCCGGAGGTGATGGAATTGCCTGCGGCGCCAGCGCCAGCTCCCCCTCCCGCCATGCCTGAGGAACGCCGCCATGGCTGGCTGGTTTTTGCCTTAGTCCTATCGTTGGCCGTTTGGGCGTTCGTGCTGGGGATCCAAGGGGGGGCTCGCTGGGCTGATATCCTATTCGCCACGGCGCTTTCCATCGTGGCCCTGCTGGTGGCACTGCGAGCCGTGATCAGTGCCTGGCAGGCCTTTCGTTCCCGTTCTTGGATCGCCTTCCTTTTCCTGATCCTGCTCGCCCTGCTGGTATCGCTCTTGTGTCTACTGCTCCTGTCCTACCTCTCAGAGGCGGTGGGCGGAGGTTCTTGAACAGAAGGACAAAATTACGGGCATTTGTTTTTCGCCGATTTCGGGCCACACT
>JADZAX010000167.1 GCA_020852405.1 Verrucomicrobiales bacterium | reverse complement strand
TGGAGAAACGCGGGGCAAGGTTCCCTCCCACCTGTTCCGGGTCCCTGATCTCGCGATGGGGGCTGTTCTGCTCGGCTTGCTCGGCGCGGCTTTTTTTGTCCATGCCGCCCCGACGGAGTTGCCCAAGGAAATCAAAATCGATCTGACCACGGCGGTTGCTTCCATGGTGCCGCCGATGGTCATGCTGTTTCTGGTGTTGATCATGGCCACCTGGGTCATCCGGAGGTCTCCGGACGAGGTGTTCGGTCTCCGGCGGGTGGGATTTTGGAAAGGGTTCGGCCTGATTCTCGTTTGGGGCATTCCCGCCGTTTTTTTGGTGAATTTCTTCGGAATGGCGCTGCAGCAGTATTGGATCGAACCCCAGTTCGGCGGTTTGGATGCCCAGGATCCGGTCAAGATGCTGATCAAGGAAAAGGACCCCCTGATCCGTTTCTTTTTTGCTTTCGCAGCCTGCGTGGTGGCTCCGGTGGCCGAGGAGACCCTGTTCCGGGGATATCTCTATGGCGTCATGAAACGCTACGCGGGACGTTTTTTCGCCACCGTTGCGATTTCGATGCTCTTCGCCGTGGTGCATCTCAAACTGCCCGCGCTGGCTCCTCTCGCTTTGCTCGCCGTGATCCTGACGCTGGCCTATGAGCAGTCAGGGAGCCTCTGGGTTCCCATCGGGATCCACGCCCTGTTCAATACCGCGACCGTTGTGGCCATTTTCTTTTTTCCGGAATACGCCGGTGCGTAGCGCGCTCGGACCGGAGATCCGTCCCTCTCATGCAGACCCGTCCCATTGGTATTCTCGATTCCGGACTCGGCGGACTCTCGGTGCTTCGGGAAATCCAGGCCCTCTTGCCGGGTGAATCCCTTCACTACGTGGGGGACTCCGCCTGGTGTCCTTATGGTCCCAAGCCGGTCGCGCAGATCCGGGAACGAGTCTTTGCGATCACGGATCATCTCCTTTCTCTCGGTGCCAAGCTCATTGTGGTCGCCTGTAATTCAGCCACCATTGCCGCTGTGGAGAGTCTCCGGGCGGCGTATCCCATCCCGTTCACCGGCATGGAACCCGCCGTGAAACCGGCTGCCGCGCTGACGCGTTCCGGGGTTGTCGGGGTGCTTGCGACCGAGGCGTCACTCGCGGGTGAAAAGTATCTCCGCCTGGTGAATTCCCACGCCGCCAGCCTGCGGCTCATCACCCGGCCCTGTCCGGAGTTCGTCGAATTGGTGGAAGCGGGCATTCTCGATGGTCCGGAGGCAGAGGCCGCCGTGGCCTGTCACCTCGAACCACTTCTCCATGAAGGCGCCGACGTGATCGTGCTGGGCTGCACGCATTACCCTTTCCTCCGGCCAGTCATGGAGCGGTTTGTCGGTCCCGACGTTGCCGTGATCGACACCGGAGCGGCCGTGGCCAGACAGGTGCGGCGCCGGTTGGAGCAGGACGGGCTCCTTGCCCCGGAAGGCAACCGACCAGCCCTTCGCATCACCACCACCGGGCCTCTGGAGGTATTGGAGCGGGCTGTCCCGGTCCTTTGCCCCGGGTTGGCGGCGGAGTTAGGCCGCGCCCGGGGCTTGGATTGACCCGCCCGGTGGGGCGGTCAGTTGCCGGCCAGCATCGGGACCGCGGAAGGATCCCAATTGCTCACCACCTGTACGGTAGTGCCGGAGCCGGTGCCATCGAACATGTGCTGGGCCACCTGCTTGGGCAGGCGGATGCAGCCGTGGGACGCGGGATGGCCAGGAATGTCGCCGATGTGCATGCCGACCGGCATTTCGTCCAGACGCATCCAGAAGGGCAGAGGGCAATTGTAGAGGGTGGACATTTTGCCTTCGCGGACGCGCTGGGTGATTTTGAAGGTCCCCAGCGGCGTGCTCCCGGCGAAGCGTCCGGTCGAGATCGGGGTGTCGAGGGCAATCTGGTTGCCTTTGTAGAGGTACGCCCGTTGGCCACTCAGATCGACCACGACCCGGGATTCCCCTCCAGAAGCTCCGTAAAGCACGTCCTTGTAGAGCACGGCCGGTGCCTGGGCATCATTCACTTTGATGATGTCCGCTTTGGAGTGGGAGGAAGATTCCTTGTGCTCGGATTTGGAACTGAATATCTGGCGGAAAAAACCTTTTTTGGCAGGTGCCTGATCCTGCGCACTACCGGAGCTGGGCAGCAAGCAGAGACCGAGCACAATGGCGGCAGCCATTTCTTTGATGCCGTGGCCTTCCACATCCGGCTCGTCGAGGACCCAGCCTTCCTCATTCCCGCCGAGGTCGATGACTTCATCCCCGTCGGCCAGCCAGAAGCCCAGGAACTCGAGGCACTTGCCTTCGGCCACCTGGGAAGAGCGCATCAGGGCCAGTGGCCGGCCCCGGAGCGCTCCGAGGGTGTCGGACATGGCACTGCTGATGAGGCGGGCGGCTTCGCGGGCCTCGGATGCCGCTTCGACTTCCTCCCCTTCATAGATGTCATGGCGGGGGAGCGATTCGGCGACCCGGTTCCAGTCGACATTGATGACCGTGGGATGCACGATGAGTCCATCGGAACTGAGAGTGGCGAGCGCGAGGTCAAGCCGTCCCGGATTTTCCGTCTCGCGGGTCCCCATGAGAATGCGGGGCCCGGATTCGCACACGTCCACAAGACTGCGCAGGTGGGTGGAGGAGGATCCGCCGCTGTTGAACGGCAGAAGTTCGCGCCCTTCGGCCGGCAGGGAGGCCAGAGGCATGAGGAGTGTGTAGGAACGGTTCGGATTCATGGATGGATTGATTGGCGTAGTTCCGAATTTTGACGGGTTGGCTCAGGAAATATTCAAAACATTTTCCCAGCAGGGATCCAAATTTAACACATAGACATCAAAGAGGGGGGGAAAAAGCCCGTGGATCCGGATTTGAAATCAGGCGGGCTTGCGCGCTATGCTGGCGACATGATCCGTCGTCCGGCATTCTTCAGTCTCCTTGTTCTGGTCGTTCTGGCTGTTCCTTCGACAGGCCGGTCGGCCCCGGTGGATTTTGCGCATGAGATCGCACCGGTGATCCGGCAATACTGCGCCGACTGTCATCTCGGAGAGAAGAAAAAAGGGAGGCTCTCCCTCAACACCCGAGCGTTGTGGCTCGAGGGTAGTGAAAACGGTGCTGTCTTCGAACTCGGCAAAGGGGCGAAAAGTCTTTTGGTGGAATTGCTGCATTCTTCCGACCCCGATGTCAGGATGCCTCCCAAGGGTGACCGTGTTCCGCCGGAGAAAATAGCCCTCCTGCAACGCTGGATCGATGATGGCGCACCCTGGGAGCCAGGATTCACCTTCGGCAAAGAAGGCTGGGAGCCTCCCTTGGCCCCTCGGGCGGTGACATTGCCTCCGGTGGTGGAAGGCAGGCAGAATGCGGTCGACCGGTTGCTGGATGCCTGGAGGTCGGAGCACCAGGTTCCCCGTCCTGCGGTGGTGGATGATGCGGCCTATTTTCGACGGGTGTCTCTGGACCTGCTCGGTCTCCTTCCCGATCCTGCCGAGGTCGATGCTTTCGTGGCCGAGGCCGGGACCGACAAGCGAACCCGGCTCATCGACCGTCTGCTCGCGCGGGATGAAAGTTACGCCGATCATTGGCTGTCTTTCTGGAATGACCTGTTGCGCAACGACTATGCCGGTACCGGCTACATCGATGGCGGTAGAAAGCAGATCACCGGATGGCTCTACGCGGGTCTGCTCACCAACAGGCCCTACGACCGCTTTGTCCGGGAGTGGATTGCTCCCGGTCCGGAAGCGGAAGGTTTCATCAACGGCATCCAGTGGCGGGGAAGTGTCAATGCCAGCCAGGTCAGGGAGATTCAGTTCTCGCAGAATATTTCGCAGGTTTTTCTTGGTATCAATATGAAGTGTGCTTCCTGCCACGACAGTTTCATCGACCGTTGGAAGCTGGACGAAGCCTACGGTTTGGCCGCCATTTATGCCTCGTCCCCCTTGGAGATTCACCGCTGTGACAAGGGCACCGGGAAAATGGCTGAAGCAGCCTGGATTTTTCCGGAATTGGGCAAGGTGGATCCCGCTGCCCCGCGGGAAAAGCGTCTCGCACACCTCGCCGCTTTAATGACCCACCCCGGCAACGGCCGGTTCACCCGCACCCTGGTGAACCGCCTTTGGCACCGGCTGATGGGACGCGGCATTGTCCATCCGGTCGATGCCATGCACACCCGTCCCTGGAATGAGCCCCTGCTTGATTATCTGGCCTCCGATTTTGCGGAACATGCTTACGATGTGAAGCACACCCTCAAGCTCATTGTCTCCTCCGTGGCCTATCAGAGTGAATGGGCCCGCGACGAGGATCCCAATGCCGGGTCGGATGGCTATGTCTTTCGCGGTCCGGTGGCCCGGCGGCTTACGGCCGAGCAGTTCATGGATGCCATCTGGTCGCTCACCGGGACCGCTCCGCAGAAAGCGGATGCTGTGGTGGCGAAGCCTGCTCCCGCAGGGGTCGTTGTCGAAGGCCCGGTCGCCCGGTGGATTTGGAGCTATCCGGAGGGCTCGTCACCCGTGCCCAAACCGGGAGAAACCATCACGCTGCGCCGGTCTCTCACGCTCGATGAGGCGCCGTTTCGGGCCTGGGCTGTGGTCACCTGCGACAATGAATACTCCCTTTTTGTGAACGGTGGCAAAGTAGGGGGGGATGCCGACTGGGGCTCTGTCGAGACGCTGCCGATCACGCTCCGCAAAGGTCCGAATGAAATCCTGCTCGTCGCCAAAAACGCCGGAAATTCCCCCAATCCGGCGGCTGTCTGGTGCCAAATCGTCATTCACAGCGCTTCCGAAATCCTCGCTGTCGGCACGGATGCGGACTGGCAGTGGAGCGCCCTCCTGCCTGACGCCAGAGGCAAGTTCGCCAAAGCGCCGGATGATTGGAAGCCCGCCGCGGTGGTAGCTCGTCAGGATTTTCTGCCGACGCGTTTGGATCAGGCCTTCCGGGACGGCTTGGCCAATGCGGTGGCGCCACCCCGTCCGGTGCGTGCATCCCTGGTCAAGTCCAACCTTCTCACCCGGGCTTTGGGACGCCCCAATCGTGAACAGGTGGTTACTGTGCGCCCCGAAGAATTGACGACGCTCGAAGCCATCGATCTTTCCAACGGGGATTACCTGAGCGGTCTGATCGCCCAAGGGGCCGCCAAGCTGGTGGCCGAGGACAGTGGCAAACCGGCGGAACTGGGAACTCTGGTTTACCGACGCCTACTCTCGCGTCTGCCGCTTGCTGGCGAGTCTGAGGCCATCGCCGCGCTTCTCGGCAAGACCCCGGATGCCCGGGCCGTGGAGGATCTCCTCTGGGCGGTGATCATGCTCCCGGAATTCCACTACGGACGGTGAACCGTCCCGGTGGAGGCGCGGCACTCAGAGATTGAGCTTTTTCAGTTCTTCCACCGCGAAATCAGCGGCTCTGGCCGTCAGGGCCATGTAGGTGAGGGAGGGATTCACACAGGATGAGGAGGTCATGCAGGCACCGTCGGTCATGAACACATTGGGCACCGCATGGACCTGGTTGTGCGCATTGAGCACCGATGTCCTGGGATCCCGGCCCATCCGCGCAGTGCCCATCTCATGGATCGCCATCCCCAGATGGGACTCTTTGTCATAAGGGGTCACATTCTTGAGGCCGGAGGCTTCCAGCATTTCCTGGGCATCGTTGGCCATGTCGAGACGCATCTTCTTTTCGTTGTCGCGCAGGCCAGCGTCGAAGACCACCACGGGCAATCCCCACTTGTCGCGGGTGTTTTTGTCCAGATCCATGCGGTTGTCCTCATAGGGCAACGTTTCGCCGAAGCCTCCCAGCCCCATGGTCCAGTGGCCGGGCTTGGTCAGTTCGGTTTTGAAATCTTCGCCGAAAGCGAGTTCCGCGACGTTGCGCTGCCAGCCTTCCCGGCTCGCCCCCCCTTGGTAGCCGAAGCCGCGGAGGTAGTCCCGTTTGTCGGAGCCGATGTTCTGGTACCGCGGGACATAAATCCCGTTTGCCCGGCGGCCGTAATAGTAGTGGTCCAATCCACCCTCCCACACACCGCTCGCCCCGACCCGGAAATGGTGGTCCATCAGATTGCGGCCGAGTTGCCCGGAATCGTTGCCCAGTCCGTTCGGGAAACGGCTTGAAATCGAATTCATCAGCAGCGCGGTCGAACTGATGGCGCTGGCGCAAACGAAGAGAATCTTGGCGAAATACTCGCGGTCCTCCATCGTCACCGCATCGCGCACCCTCACGCCGGTGGCCCGCTGGCTGGCGTCGTCGAGAACGATCTCCGTCACGATGGAATCCGGCCGCAGGGTCAGGCGTCCGGTCTTCGCCGCCGGAGGGAGCGTGCAGGATTGGGTGCTAAAATAGGCTCCGAAGGGACACCCGTAGGCGCAGCGGTTGCGGTACATGCAGGGTCCTCGTCCGATGCCGCTTTGCGCTTCCGCGGCTTTCGACAGGTTGGCAACCCGGCCGATGGTCATGTGCCGTCCCGGGAAGGCTTTTTCGAGCCGCTGCCGCACCTCTTTTTCGACGTAGTACATTTCCATCGGCGGGAGGAATTCGCCGTCCGGCAATTGGGGCAGTCCCAGCTTCTCTCCGGAAATGCCGGCATGCTTCTCCACATAGGAATACCAGGGGGCGATGTCCGCGTAGCGGATCGGCCAGTCCACGGCGATGCCATCCTTGAGGTTGGCTTCAAAGTCCAGATCGCTCCAGCGGTAGGATTGGCGTCCCCACATGATCGACTTTCCGCCCACAATGTTCGGCCGGTACCAGTCAAAACGCTGCACTTCCTTGTAGAGGGAGTCGGAGTCATTGAACCAGTACTTTTCCGTCATTTCATTGTACGGATAGTCCCGGGACAATTTGGGATGAGTCTCGACTTGTTCGGTGGTCAGGCGTCCGTTGTACTTGGTTTCCCATGGCGCTTTCATCGCATACTCATACCCCGAGATGTGGTCGAGTTGGCGGCCACGCTCCAACATCAGGACCCGCAGTCCTTTCTCGGTCAATTCCTTGGCGGCCCAGCCGCCGGAAACGCCGGAGCCGATCACGATGGCGTCGTAGGTGTGCTCTTGCTTGGATTGGATGTTGAGATTGGCCATGGGGAAGGAAAGGGAGAGGGTTCGCGGGGAGGGGAACGGAATGTCAAAGGGCCCAGGTTTTCTGTCCTTCCTCCATCGGCACATCGCCGGCGAAACGACCTGGAACGGGCAGATACGCCAGCGCCCGCGTGGCCCCGATTTCGGAGGTGAAATAGCCCGTCACGGTGAGCTCTTTGAGCCGTTTGAAAAACGCCCGGTTCTTTTCCGCGGTCTGCTGCACCAACTGGATTTTGGCATGGCTCTCCAAGTCGGCAAAGGCTTTGCCTTGGGCGGATTGGCTGTCGGCCTCCAGTTTGGCCAACCCGGCATAAAAGGCCTCCTGCTCCTTCAGGGGATAGCAGTCCCGCATCACGCGGATGATGAATTGCTCGGCGCCGGCGGCTTTGGCCCCGGGGGTATCGGTCGTTGGAATGATGACATCCGCGACTTCAGCCAGAAACGCCTGCTGAGCGACGCTGACGACGACACCGGATCCGGTATGGGTGACCTGGCCCATCAGGCCGGCGGTCAGTTCAACGGACAGGGTGCCTCCCAGGAGGAGGGTGATGCGTTCGACAGCTTCACGACGGTTCATCGGAGAAGGGAAAGGGGTTGAGGCTGGAGGAGGGGGAGCACCAGCACTGCAGGCTGGAGAGAGACAGCTCGGTCCAAGAATGTCAGGGGAGCGGGCTTGCCCGTCAATGCGGGATCGCAGGAAAACGCCAGGTCGCCATTCGACTTTGGGGAACGTGTCAAAAGGGTGGAGCGAAAAGAATTCTGACGGATATTGCTCGGCTGTTCCGGTCGATCCCTTCCCAACCTCCATGTTTCAGAAATGCCCGTGCCTGCCCCTCCTGCTGCCCTTGCTGGGTTGGATCCTTTCCCTGGCCTTGATCCTGATCCCGGGTCGGATTCTCGCAGCGGAAACCATCGTGGAGTTGATTCCCAACGGCACCTTTGAAGCGGATGCCGATTCCGACGAGTGGCCCGATGGCTGGGCCCGTGTGGAGCCTGACGGTTCTTGGGTGACCGAAAACGACAACCATTTTCTGCGCCTCAAGAGTCCCCGGCCCGGT
>JADZAX010000166.1 GCA_020852405.1 Verrucomicrobiales bacterium | reverse complement strand
CTTGGTGGAACGGTGTGCGAGTTCGGAACTATTCAGTCTGCTGAAAAGGCCTGATGAAAAGCATGTCACCGAGCGTGCCTACGATCATCCGGTTTTCGTGGAGGATTTGGTGAGGAATGTGGCTTCCGCTTCGGAAACGTATCCAAACCTCACCTGGTACCGGGTGGAGGCGGAGAATTACGAGTCGATCCACAACCACAACGCCTGGGCCGTGATCGAAAAGGGTGGCCTGCCGACTCCCCGGAATGGGAGCCAAGTGGGTTGAGTCAGGTCCGGCCTTTTCAATCCTTTTTGGGCGGGGCTTCTTTGGTGTTCGGTGCGGATGGTGTTTCTGCCGCGTCCGCTTTGTTGGGTTTGGGAACGAATTTCAAGACGGTCCCATTGATGCAGAACCTTTTGTCGGTGGGTGTTTTGAAGCCTTCACCCTCGAAGACATGGCCGAGGTGGCCATCGCAGACCGCGCAGCGGACCTCGGTCCTGGCATAGCCGAGGAGGTAATCGACCTTCATTTTTACATTCTTCGCTTTGGACGGATCGTAGAAGGAAGGCCAACCGCAGTGGGAATCGAATTTTTCCTTGGAAGTGAAGAGTTCGGCGCCGCAACCGGCACAGTAGTAGGTGCCTTCGCCCTGGCCTTTGAATTCTTCGTATACCGCACCATGAGCGCTCTCCGTTCCGGCTTGCCGAAGGATGCGGTATTGTTCCGGCGTGAGTTCCTTCCGCCATTCGTCATCGGTTTTCCGAACCGGGGCAGTGGGCTGGGCAGGTGCGGTTTTGGCGGTATCCATGACTTTCGGAGGGGTGGTCGGTTCACCGGCGCAGGCGATGCATGCGAGGGCGGCGGCACTGGCGCTGCACAGGAGAGCGATGAGTTTCATGCTGGCAGAATACTGCCGGGCCGTGGTCCTGTCAAAAGACCGCTTCAGGTCACCGGAAGCCGGGGCCGCTCCAGATTCCAGAGGAGCCATCCGATTGCCAGGGTGATCAGACCGAGGAGAGACTCCATCGGATGGCTCCTGACCTGAAAAACCATGATCCATAGGGTTGCGACGAGGAAAAGCAGCGGGGTGATGGGATATCCCCATGCCCGGTAGGGGCGATGGGCATCCGGTCGATGCAGTCGCAGCACAAAAACACCGGCCACGACCAAAGCGGAGGAAAGATTCAGCAGACCTTGGATGTAGTAGATCAGGGTGTCGACTCGGTATGAGAGCAGTCCTGCCACAATAATCCCCTGAGTCAGGATCGCGATCCAGGGCATGCCGTGCCGGTTCACTCTGGCAAAAATGCGGAAAGGCCGGAAGTCCTCTCCCATGGTCTGGGTGACCCGCGGTCCTGCCCAGGTCATGGAACTGATGGTCGAAATGAGGCCGAAGGCGATGAAGCACCCCATCAGAAAGCCACCCCGTTCCCCGAAAATTTTGCGGGAAGCGACCAAGGCCACATCGGAACCACTCTGCGAGATCTCGGTCAGGGGGAGGGCACGCAGGAAGGTGGCGTTTAGAAGGACATAAAGGAGCGTGACGAATCCCGTTCCGAGAAAGAGCGCGAGCGGGAGGGTCCTTTGCGGCCGGTCCAGTTCTCCCACGATGTAAGCCGCCGCATTCCATCCCGCATAGGCGTACATGACAAACACGAGCGACACGGCAAAGGCCGGCTTGGCAATCAAGGCCCCATCTCCAGCTTGAGGGAGGAAGTGGATGGGCTGGGACTGGCTGGTGGAAAGTCCTGCGACAATCAAAATCACGATCAGCATGACTTTGCCCAGGGTGAAGGCTACCTGAAAACGTTCCGTGTGACGCAGGTTGCCGCAATGGATCGCGGTGATGGCAGCGACGACCGCATAGGCCGCCCACCGTCCCCAAGCTTCCTGGCCGGAAAGTTGGATCACATAGCCTTCAAAGGCGACAGTGGCTGCCGCCACCGGAACGGCGAAGCCGACCGTGGAAGATACCCAGCCGCCCAGAAAACCGAGCAACGGATGATAGGCCTCCCGCAACAGATGATACTCTCCGCCGGAGCGTGGCAGCATCGCCCCCAGTTCAGCATAGGAAACGGCCCCACAAAAGGAGAGGAGTCCGCCAAGAAGCCACAGCAGGACGATGACGAACCCCGAAGGCAGATCTCCTGCCTGGAAGCCGAGGGAGACAAAGACTCCCGTGCCCACCATATTGGCCACGACGATGGCCGTTGCGGTGGGGAGAGAAATGCGGTGGGGCTTCGCCATGGGTGGGATGCCCGCACCATGGTCGTGATGACAGCCGGTCGTCAACCGGAATCCCGTCGTCGCGGGAATGGCTTCAGACCAGTCGGACGCTGCGGATCTTGTCCAGTTTCAGGACCTGTCCCGGAGTCCAGTTGGGTTCGGCCTTGGGGTCGGTGAGTTTTTCACCATCGAGCTGAACGCTGCCCTGGGTGACGAGGCGACGGATGTCGGCGTTGGATTTGGTCACTTGAAAAACAGTGGTGTATACCTCTGAGGCCACTCCGAGGACATCACGACGGTCTCCGATCTGGTAAGCGGGCAATTCTGCGGAAGAGGTGTCGCGGCGGCTGAAGCGGGTCTCCCAATTCTCCCGCGCCGTTTGAGCCGCATCCGCACTGTGGTAGCGGGCGACGAGCCGAGCGGCGAGGGATTTTTTTGCCTCCATCGGATGGGCCGCAGGGTCCAAGTCTTCGCCCAGGAGCAGGGAGTGGTAGCGGGTCATGAGGACGTCGGAGATACTCATCAGTTTCCCGAACATGTCCTCCGGCGCATCTGTCAGCCCCACATAATTGTTGAGGCTCTTGCTCATTTTTTTTTCGCCATCAAGGCCTTCAAGGATGGGGAGCAGCATGACGACCTGTGGCTCCTGCCCTTCGCTTTTTTGCAGATCCCTGCCCACGAGGATGTTGAAAAGTTGGTCCGATCCGCCCAGCTCGACATCGCTGCGGACCACCACCGAATCCCATCCTTGGACGATGGGGTATTGGATCTCGTGGAGGCGCACTTCCTGGTTCCCGGCGATGCGGTTTTTGAAGTCTTCACGCTGCAGCATCTGTTGCATGGTCACCCGGGCATTGAGACGGATGACCTCCGAAAAGGTCATTTGATTGAACCAATCCCCGTTGAACACCACTTCGGTCCGTTCCCGGTCCAGGATTTTGAAAGCTTGCGAGGTGTAGGTTTCGGCATTGGCCAGAACCTCTTCCCGCGTGAGCTGCGGCCTCGTTTTGGAGCGGCCGCTGGGGTCTCCGATCTGGGCGGTGAAGTCACCGATGATGAGCACGGCGTGGTGGCCCAACTCCTGGAATTGGCGGAGTTTCTCCAAGGGTAGGGAGTGCCCCAGATGAAAATCGGGTGAAGTCGGATCCACCCCGAGCTTGACTCTCAGAGGCTTTCCGCGGGCGATTTTGGAGGCCAATTCCTGGCGGCTGATGACCTGGGCGGTGCCGCGGCAAAGGAGATCGGCTTGTTCCTGGGGAGAAAGGGGCGTGGACATGGAATGCGCAAGATGCCCCGTGGAGACTGGAATGCAAGGGAATGGGAGGGGGCGGACACCGGAAAGAGAAGTCCTTTCGGAACCCCGGTTCCTCCGTTTGGGGAACCGACTGGATTCCCTGCCCAGCGGGCACACTGCAACGGTGGCGTCGGCGGTGAGGTTCCGGCGCGGCGGGAGTCCTCCGTACGGTTTTTGAGCAGTGGAGAATTTGTGAATTCGGTTTTTCGGTCCTTGCCATCGAGTCTGAATGTCCCTAGCCTTGGCCCGCAACAACCCAAATTCCCCTTCTTCTGATCCATGAGTTCCGATTCCTCCTCCTCAACGGTGAAAAATCACGGTTGGACCGTGACTTTCGCCGGTTTGGGCATCAATCTCGCGCTTGGTGTGCTTTACACTTGGAGCCTTTTCAAAAGTTCCATTGAGAAAGAGTTCGGCTGGTCGGGCAACCAGCTCAATGATCCATATGCCCTTTGCTGTCTTGTGTTCGCCTTTGCGATGATTCTGGCGGGCCGCATTCAGGACCGCTTCGGTCCGCGCGTCACGGCCAGCTTGGGCGGGCTCTTGGTGGGGGCCGGTTTGATTCTGATCTCTTTCTCCACCCAATACACCATGTGGCTCCTCGGTTTCGGAGTGCTGGTGGGTTTGGGGATCGGATTTGGCTATTCCTCCGCGACGCCGCCCGCGTTGAAGTGGTTTCCTCCTTCCCGAACCGGTTTGATTGCCGGTCTCGTGGTGGCCGGTTTTGGTCTCGCGCCGGTCTACATCTCCCCTCTGGCCACCTTTCTCCTTTCCCATTACGGTTTGGGACGGTCGATGCTCATCTTTGGTGTGTCTTTCCTCGTCATTGTCTGTGGACTGGCCCAGTTGCTGCGCAATCCTCCTCCCGGATACCGACCCGCGGGGGCTCCGCTGCCGTCCGCCAAATCTGCCGCCGACGGGGCCACTCCGTCGCAAATCCTGGCGATGCCTTCATTCTGGCTGCTCTGGGTGGTGTATTTCATTGCTTCCGGAGCCGGGTTGATGGTCATTGGCAGCGTCAGTGGCATGGCCAAAAAATCCATGGGCGAATCCGCATTCATTGCGGTCGCGGTGATGGCGATCGGAAATGCCGGGGGGCGTGTCGCGGCAGGGGTCTTGTCGGACCGGATCGGACGCCGTCTCACTCTGGCGCTGGTCTGCCTCCTTCAGGCGTTGCTCATGTTCGCCGCCATCAAGATCACCGGTGGCAGCAGCGGGCCACTCATTGTGCTCTTGGCCACCTTGATCGGTTTCAATTACGGCGCCAATCTTTCGCTCTTCCCCTCACTCACGAAAGATCTCTGGGGTTTGAAAAGCTTCGGGATGAATTACGGTATTCTGTTCACGGCCTGGGGGGTGGGGGGCTTTGTCATGCCCTTTCTTTCCCAACGGCTCAAGAGCGCGAGTGGTGATTTTAATTCCTCTTTCTATCTGGCAGGGGGTCTGCTTTTGTTTGCGGCGGTGTTGTCTTTGTTCTTCAAGTCCAAGTCTGCTGAAAGTTGAGGCCCGAGATCATGCGCAAAATCTACGAGCACGCCGATTACGCCGTCATTGGATATTACCAAAGCATTCTGGAAGACGAAGGCATTCTCACCCTGGTGAAGAATGTCGGTGCCGCGATGGGAACCGGGGAGATCCCGTTCACCGAGGTTTACCCTGAGTTGTGGGTCATGAACGACTCGGACTATGGCCGCGCCGAAGCCATGCTGGCACCTCTTCATCACCAGGGACCACCGGAGGCAACCACTCTCCCGGTCTGGACCTGTGCCTCCTGCGGCGAGACGGTGGACGGAGATTTTGGAGAATGTTGGAACTGCGGCACCGAACGGCCCCCGATCCCATGACGACCCACTCTCCGGTCCCGGCAACGGCTCGTCCTTGGACCTTTCCAAACGAACTGTGGCCGGATGACTGGTTCCACCGGATCGTTCCTTCGGATATTTTCCCCTCCGGCGTGCCGGTGGAGGTGGATCTCGGCTGCGGGGACGGGGCCTTTCTTACGGGTCTGGCAAAGGCCCATCCCGAGAGAGGCTATCTGGGGGTCGACCGCTTGCTCGGAAGGGTCCGCAAATGCTGCCGTATCAGCGGCAGGAGCGGACTGACCAACGTGCGGTTCCTTCGCTTGGAAAGTCTCTATGCGGTCGCGCATCTCCTGCCGCTTGGCTGGGCGGACCGCATTCACATGCTCTTTCCCGATCCCTGGCCGAAACGCCGTCACTGGAAGCGGCGCCTCCTCAGGCAGACTGCTTTCCTGCGGGGGGTGCATGGAGTGCTCCGGGCCGGCGGGGAATTTCTCTTCAAGACCGACCATGAAGGCTACCTTGAGGATGCGCGGGAACACCATGCCTGGGAGGGTTTTTTTGAGGAAATTCCTTGGGATGACAACGAAGTCGGGGTGTATCCGGTGACGAATTTCGAACGCCATTGGCTCGCTGAAGGACGTTCCATCCACCGCATCCGGTTGCGCAGGCTGGACGCTGATATCCCATGAAGTGGTATCTGCTGGCTCCCCTTGCGAGCAGCCTGCTCTACGTCACCGGGGTGCTGCTGATGAAGCGTGCGGCGGTATTGGGCGTGGGGGTTTGGCGCGCCACCTTTGTCTCGAATCTGGCCACGGGCTTGATCTTTGCTCTGCTTTGGACGTGGGGAGGCGCTCCGGTGGTGTTCTCCCTGCTTTGGCAACCGCTCCTTGTCGCGGCATTGTTTGTCGGTGCCCAGACGATGACCTTTCTGGCACTGGACGGAGGCGATGTGTCCGTGGCCACTCCCGCGATGGGAGCGAAGACCATTTTTGTCGCCTGGTTCACGACTCTGTTTCTCGGCATTGGGGTGACGTGGCAGCTTTGGCTTTCCGCCTTCCTGAGCTGCCTGGCGATCGCTCTGTTGCACCTTGGCGGAGGGGCCGTCAAAGGCAGCGTTGCCCGGACCGTCGGATTCTCCCTGGCGGCGGCGGGAGGTTATGCGCTCTTTGATGTGCTGGTGCAGAAGTGGGCACCGGTCTGGGGCGCGGGACGATTCCTGCCCATCATGTTCGCTTTTTCCGGAGGGCTGTCACTGGGTTTTGTGCCGTTTTTCCACGGTCGGTTGCGTGACATACCCCGGACCGCGCGGGGAGTGCTGGCCGGTGGAGCCTGCTTCATCGCCCTGCAGTCGCTTCTCCTCATCACAGCCGTCGCCCTCTACGGCGACGCCACCTCGATGAATGTGATATACAGTGCGCGGGGTTTGTGGAGTGTGGTGGCGGTGTGGATGGTGGGTCACTGGTTCGCGAACACCGAGTCCGCCCAAGGGGGCAGTGTGCTGGGGCTTCGTCTCGCCGGGGCCCTGGTGATGGCCGCAGCCATCGTGGTGACATTCCTGGTGTGACGAAACCGTCTAGCAGGACAGCACCGCACGCACGCGTCCGAGAGCGGAAGTGGTCCAGACCACTGGGTAAAGCTTTTCGAAATACCAAAGTTTCGCGAAATAAAATCCGATCGGACTGACGGGGAAGTCCCGCCCCCCTGCCGTGGCATTGATCAGCCAGTCCGCGCCCTTTTGCAGCACCCTGTCAAACTCTTCCGCAGCAGTCGGCAACGGCATTCCGGCGAGCCGTGCCGCAGCCAGCGCATCAACCGCGAGGGCCGTTTCTTCGACTGAGGAAGGGGTGGCCGCACCGCCGCCCCAGCCCCCGTCCGCGTTCCGCGCAGCCAACAGCCAGGCCAGGCCTCGGGTCCGCATTTCCCGCAGGCGTGAGGGCGAGATCACATCGCGGTCCCCAAGACGACAGAGGCTGAGCATCACCATGGCTGTGCCATAGGTGGGATTCGTTTCGTCGCTCCGGTGCTGGTTGCCAAACCAGAGGGGCACCCAGGAGCCGTCAGACTGTTGTTGGTGGTCGAGAAACTGGAAGGCTTCGCGTTGGTGACGTTCCAATCGCGCGGCCAGTTTAAGGTTGGCTTCGCCGCGCCAGGAATGCCAAGCAGCGAGGGTGTGGGCAGTGAGATCCGGGCTGGAGCGGTCAAAGGGCAGCGCTCCCCAGCCCCTGCAAAAGGTGGGGATACCACCGTCCCGGTTTTGCAGACCGGCCAGCCAGTCGAGCGCGGATTCGACAGCGGTCCGGGAGTCGTCATCCAGTTTTCCCGGCGGGAGCAGATGTCGCAGGGCGAGCAGGGCTCCCGGAGTGTCGTCGGCGTCGGGGACCCCTCCACTGAGGTCGGTCCAGGCCCAGCCTCCGGGGGGAGAAATGGTGTAGGGATGGACAGTGCGGTACTGCTGTCCCCGCAACCAGGCCAGAATGCCGGTCCGGTCCGCTTCCGGCAACGGTTCTCCGGGGCCTGAGTGAAGTGCTTTCACAGCGAGGGTGGTTCCCCAAGTGGCCAGATTGGTGTCGATCGGCCAGGAACCGTCCGTGCGGATCGAAGCCAGGAGAAAATCCACAGCGGCTCCGACCACGGGATGATCCCGCTCCCCGCAGGAGGCGAGGGCCATGGTGACGAAACTGGTGAGCGGCGCCGCTTCGAGGAAACCGCCACTGGCCGGCTGGATTTCCCGCAGAATGCGCGAGACCCGTGGCCAGGCGAGTTTGCGAATCCAGCGCCAGAGCAACGGTGGCGGGGCGTGGCGGGAGCGCGCATACCCGATGGCGATGAGCGCAGGCAGGGCATAGCTGACCACCGGCAGTTGCAGCGCGGCGAACCAGCGCCTGGGAAAGGCGGCCAGCTCGAACGGCAATGGCAGGACCCTGCGCCAGCCATCCCGGCCTTCGCCGAGCCGACCGCAAATGGCGCAGAGCATGAGGATGGGCACGGAGAACGTGCGGTCCCGGCCATAGCGGGCCACGACCGCCCGCTGGATGTCGACCGGATCTGTCGAGCCGGCATGGGAAGCGATCCACTCTCCGGCACGGCGTTCTGCGTCCTCAGTCTCCATTGCCAGCCCCTCCTGGCGGTGGGAGAGATGGAGCGTCGCCCAGCAAAGGAGGGTGGTGGAAATATTGGAAAAACTGAGCACGGTGTCGCCCCAGCCCCCGTCTTCGTTCTGGTGGTCGAGCAACCACTGCATGCCACCGCGGATGGTCCCGCGGTGGGTCTCCGGATCGACCTGGGCGAGAGCCACCGTCGCCGTGGCGGTGGACAGAGCGGACGTGGAGAGTTCCCCTTCCCAATGGCCGGAGACAGTGCGTTCGCGGAGCAGCGCGGCACGCGATGCCTCCAAAGCAGCGTCGAGTCTGGGCAAAAAACCGGTTTTCATGGAGAATGGGCGAAAGGTCAGGCCAGGTCAATGAGGCGCCGAACCCGGTCCAAGCCCTCCTTGGCCACAGCCCGGGGATCGAGCTGCCAGAGATCCGCATTGAAAAGCTCCAGGCTTACCCAGCCTTGGTAGTCCTTTTCTTTGAGGATCCGCAGTTCCCCCGCAAGATCAATCGGTCCGTCACCGGGCATCACCCGGTCCGGGTCCCGCTGCGACGTTGCGGGACTGTTGGGAGCGGCGTCATCGATGTGGTAATGCGCGATCCGCCCGACCGGGAGGGCCCGTAAATCCTCCAGAGTGGACAGACTGTTCCAACTGTGAAAGGCATCGATGACCAGGGAGCCTTCCGTGTCCCCGCAGGCATCCAGAATTCCAGCCGCCGCCGGGAGGGAGTGGAGCGATCCGAAAAAACTGATGTATTCCAGCACTGCACGCACCCCGGTTTGACGTCCCAGTTCCAGCAGCGCGGCATAGCGTTCCGCCAATCGGGCCCTCTCCACCGGCTCCAGCGGAGGCGTGCAGACCATGAGTGGAGAGCCTAGCCGGGCGGCGAGCTCGAAACGGCGCCGGCATTCCTCCATCACCAATTCAAACTCCCGCCCCGTCGTCTCTCCCCAGCCGCGCACCGCGATGCAACAGGGCACTCTGAGTCCGCCGTCCCTGAGGGCCTGTTCGACCTCGGAAACTTCCCCGCCACGTCCAATATGTTCATAGATCTCCACCGCCCACAGTTCGATGCCGTCGTAGCCGGTTTCGGCAGCGATGCGGATTTTATCGAGCAGAGGAGAGGGCTTGATGGTGGAGGCGTTGAGAGAAATCCGCATGGCGCCCTCACTTTGGCGCGGAGCGGGGCATTTTCAAAGGGTGATTGTGACGGTTGCAGGCGGCACCAACCTCCGGCGAGGAATCCGCTTGAGAAACACCGGGACCCGCCTTCTGTGAACTCCGATGACCGATTCCACACTGTACCGAATTCTCTTTGTCTGCATGGGTAACATCTGCCGGTCCCCCGCGGGGGAAAATGTCCTGCGCCACCTCGCTACCCGCGCCGGTCTGGAGGAGGTCTGGGAAATCGATTCCGCCGGCACCATCAGCACTCATACCGGCAATCCGCCGGACTCCCGCATGAGCGCCGCCGCCGGGAAACGCGGCATTCGCATGAGTGGCCGGGCCCGGCAGATCCACGCGTCCGATCTGGACCGTTTCGACCTCATTCTGACCATGGACAATGACAATCTCGCGGATGTCAAAGGACTGGCTGCCCGTCACGGTGGCATGGAAGCTCACCGAGCCCGGATTGTTCCCTTCTGCACGTATTGTGAATCCCACGGGGAAACGGAAGTGCCGGATCCTTATTATGGAGGTCCCGAGGGGTTTGAAAAGGTCCTCGATCTACTGGAAGACGGTTGCGCGGCGATGGTGCGGCGCTTCCGGGAGACCGGCTTGTGATCAAACCGGTCCGGTCTCAGACGAATACCTCGCGCACGGCCTGCCCTTTGCCATCGACCGTGGCATAGAAGGGGCGTTTCTCAATGTCATAAGCCGTTTTGGGGCTGATGCCCATGGCGGTGAAAAGGGTGGCGTGGAGATCGCTGATCGTGACGGGATTTTCCACCGCGACGAGCGGGCGCTCGTCCGCGGTTTTCCCATGGACATATCCGCGTTTCATACCACCGCCGAACAGGACCACGGAGTTTCCGCCGGTGAAGTGGCGGTGCAGGCCGTAATGTTTCATTTCGGCGAGCTTGTCGGTCCTGGCCCGGCTCTGGTCACGCGCGGAACTGCCGGGCACCCCCTCGATCATCATGTCGCGGCTGAATTCGCTGGCAATGACCACCAGTGTGCGGTCGAGCAGACCGCGGGATTCCAGATCTCTGATCAGCTGAGCGATGGGACGGTCTATCTCCTTTTTCAGCCGCTCCACGGTGGTGTGTCCGTTTTCGTGAGTGTCCCAATGGACAAAAGGAACATACTCGGTGGTCACCTCAATGAAACGGGCTCCCGACTCCGCGAGCCGACGGGCCAGCAGGCAGCCCTGGCCGAAGCGTCCGGTGTTGTAGCGGTCGTAACTTTCTTTCGGTTCAAGGGTGATATCAAAGGCGTCCCGATGCTTTGAACTGAGCAGCTTGTGCGCATTGTCCATCGATCGCAGGACGGACTCCTGATGGTAATCGCTGAGATGGTCGCGCTCCGGACTCTGGTCGATGAGTTTGCGGTAAAAGCGGTAGCGGTCCGCGAATCGCCCGGGTTCCATGCCTTTGGGGGGGCGTACTGACCGGGCGGCCTCCTCGGGGTAAGGCAGGTTGAACGGGCCGAATTCACTGCCGAAAAATCCGGCCGTGGTGAAGGCTTTCAACTCCTCCTGCTCTCCGACACCCTCCAGTCTCTGTCCGATATTGATGAAGGGAGGGATGACTTCGTTGCGCGGGCCGAGGACTTTGGCCATCCAGGCTCCGATGTGGGGTGCGGCCACCGTTTGGGGCGGGACATAGCCGGTGTGCCAGTGGTACTGGTGCCTGGAGTGGAGAATGGTGCCAAGGTCGGGCTGGACGTGGGAACGGATCAGGGTGGCCCGGTCCATGACCTGAGCGATTTCCTCAAGTCCCTGGGAAATGCGGATGCCATCGGCTGCTGTGTCGATGGCGGGAAAGGTGGAGAGGATTTTTTCCACCGGCAAGCCGACCTCAAAGGGGAGGTAACGCTTCGGGTCCCAGGTCTCCGGGGCTGCCATGCCGCCACCCATCCAGAGCAGGATGCAGCAGTCCGCCGTCGGGTGGGGATGCATGACCGGTTCCTCCCCGAACAAGGCACTCGGGGCCCCCGACATCAGGGCAGCTGCGGAGGAGGCGGAGAGTGCCTTGAGAAAGTCACGCCGGGCGAGGATTTCCTCGCACGATTCGAAATGCGATCGGCGGCGTTTCATGGCGGGATAGGGAAGGTCAGCGCCTTTCAGTCTGCCATGGATGGAGGAAATCCGCCTCGGCGGATCTGCGTGAGGGCGGTGCTCAATTCACTGAAAGGGCGGCTTCTTTGGCATCGGCGGCTGGCTCCACGCCGAGCAGTTTGCAGACGGTGGGGTGCAGAACCAGCGGGGACATTTCATCAAGAGTGCCGGTGACCGGGGCACCATCCGGACTCCAGAAGATCGTGATCCCGGACATGCGGATGACATCGTCGACCGGATACCCGAACCCGGCGAAAGGACCGCTGGTTTCTCCGGGTTCGAAATCGGGTTCTTTGGCCGTCTTCTCGGTGAAAGAAAAGCCGGACTTGAGCACGAGAACGCGGTCGCCCACCCGGTCGGGCAGCGCGTAGCGCCAGCTGGAAGGAATGTCTGCCGTGGCGTAGGTTTTAAAATAAGTGATGGCGCGGAGGTCGCGATCCAACTCGTCGGTGATGATCTTTTTCTCCGCTTCGCTTTCGGGAAGGTCTTTGAAATAGATGTTGGCCACCCCGTCGTTGGCGGCGACGTCCATGTGCTTGAGCATCTTTTCCCCCAGCAACTGGGGCAGGTTGACCAATTTTTCGAGGTCCACCATGCCGTGGTCGGTGGTGATCACGACAACCAGCTGGGCATTCGGCGGAGCGAGATCTTTCCAGCCATCCTGGACTTTTTTGAGGAAAGCGGCGAGGGCTTTGTCGGTTTCTTTGACCGCCTCATAGGTGGCGTCCTCTTTGGTGCCATTCTCCAGAGCGGCGTTGTTCACCCCGTTGATTCGTCCCATGATGAGGCGCAGTTTTTTCTCGTTTTTGTCTCCCGACCACGCTTCCCAGAGCGCATCGAGACGCTGCTGGTCGGTGAGCTCCGGATTGTATTCCTTGAGGAAGACGGCCGCGGCATGCTCTCCGGTCTGGTTCTGGGAGAGCGGCCAGTCGTGCACCAGCACGCGCAGTCCCTGGCGGGTCGCCGTGGTCCAGATGGGTTCGGCCGTCATCAGGGCGGGGTCCATGGGCCTCGTCTCCATCTTGCCTCCGACGCGGAAGGTGTCCTGCACGATGCCATGTTTGTCCGCGCCCACTCCGGTGGCGAGGGCGGTGTGCATGGGATACGTCGTGGTGGGGAAGATCGGCCGCATCTTGGAAGTGCCGGCACCGTCCTGGACCATCTTGTTCAGCATTTCAGGAGTGGCCTTGTCCATGTATTCCGAACGGAAACCCGTGATGCTGAGCCACAGGACGACTTTGTCCCCACTGGGCTTGGGAGCTTCGGCGGGCGTGTCCTCGGTGTTCATGGGACGGCGCTCGAAATCGGCGTCCTCGGTTTGGGAAGCTCCCGAGATGGCCTTGTTCCGGATCGCCAGCTCCTGGCTGAGGCTCTTGTCTTCCGCCATCGAAATGCGGCTGAATTTCACCCCTCCGCTGCCGGCGAAAACAAACCCCAGCACGGTGCAGGCGAAGATCACAACAACGAGACTGACGACGGAAGCGATGACGGATTTTTGCATGACGATGGGATTACCATGACACAGACCGGCGGGCTCGGCAAGATGTCAGAGCGGACAATCCAGGGCATTTCAGCTGGTGCCGGGATTCAGCCGAGCACCCGGGCAAAAGACTCCTCCAGCACGGCGAGGCCTTCCTCGAGCTGTCCGGCAGTGATGCACAGCGGGGGGCAGAGCTTCACCGTGCCGCCGCCCTGGCCCACCGGTCCGAAGAGCATCAGTCCATGTTCCACCGCGTCTTTCACAATCGCAAAAGCCGTATCATGGTCCGGGGCCAGAGTCGCGGTGTCGAGGATCAGCTGCACCGCCCCGACGAGGCCGACGGCTCGGGCGCAGCCGACCTTTCCGGGATAGGCGGCCGCAAGGCGGTCCATGCTGGCCTGGAGGACACTTTCGAGACGTGCCGCGTTGCCCACCAGATCGTGCTCCACAATGTAGCGGACGTTGGCCAGAGCCGCCGCGCAGCACACCGGATTTCCCGTGTGGGTTGAGGTCATGCTTCCGGGAGGAAACAAATTCATCCAGTCGGAATGGCCGATCACAGCGGACAGCGGAAGTCCCGAACTGATGCCTTTGCCACAGACAATTAGATCTCCCCGCACTCCGTAGTGCTCAAATCCCCACATTTTGCCGCAGCGGCCGAAGCCTGCCTGAACCTCATCAAAAATGAGAAGGGCCTGGTGCTCATCACAGAAGGCGCGCAATTGCTCCATATAGTCCCGGGGCAGGAGGATCGCGGTCCCACCCTGGTAGGTTTCGAGGCAAATTCCGGCGATGTTTTTCGGATCCACCCCCTGGCTGGCCAGCGCCTCCAGAAATCCTGCGAAAGTCGTGTCCTGCCCGCGGAATCCATCAGGAATCGGGGCATTCACCATGCAGGGGTCGTGGTTCACGATCCAGTCTTTCAGGCCCGGAATGCCTCCCGCCATCTGGGCGCCGAGGGTGCGCCCGTGGAAATCTCCGGTGAAAGTGACGATGATGTCCTTCTCCGGGCCGCTGATCTGGTGGGCCCGGGCCCGGGCGACCTTGATGGCGCACTCGATGGCTTCTGAACCCGTGGTCAGCAGGAAGACTTTGTCGAGGTATGCCGGGGCACAATGCTCCAGCAGGTAATCCACCAGCGTCGCCCGTTCCTGATTGGGGAAGCAATAACTGTGGTGGAGTCGCCCGGCCACTTCCTGGATCGCCGCCACGGCCTCCGGACGGGCATGGCCCGCATTGGTAACCAGCACACCGGAGGAAAAATCGAGCCATTGGTTCCCATGGCGGTCAAAAACATGGACCCCCTCCGCCCGGTGCCAGACCACCAGCGGTTGCCCGCTCATGGACATCGGTTCACAACGGCGCAGGGTCTCCACGATCCCGCGGTCATCGGGATGCGGGATGGGAGTGGCAATGTGGCGGTTGGCGGTCTGGATGGGGGCATCCAGCTGGCGGGGTTCGAATTCAAAGGGTTTGCCCATGGCGGAGGGACTGTGCATTGGAATTCCCGGGGATGCAACCACGTGGTCCCGTCAGCCGCTGTTGCGAAAAAACGCCTCCCGGCCTGCGGCAAAGCTCCCCTTCGTTCGCGCAGGGGCCTCCTGTTTCCGCCCTTGATTCGGCCTCCTCCGCCACCGAGCCCCAACACCGGGAGCCAGTCTGGGCGAACCGCCGCAAGGTGAAATCAAGGTTTCCCAGGACGTGCCCTCATCCCAGAATCTCCTGCACCACTGTGCCGTATACGTCGGTCAGCCGGAAATCCCGGCCGAGGTGGCGCCAGGTCAGTTGTTCGTGATCCAGACCAAGTTGGTGGAGAATCGTGGCGTGGAGGTCGTGCAAATGCACTTTGCCGGAAACGGGACGGAAGCCGAAGTCGTCAGTTTCTCCAAAAGTGAAACCGGCTTTGACGCCCCCTCCGGCCATCCAGGTGCAGAAGCTTTCGGGCTGGTGCTCGCGGCCGTGTTTCTCGATCGGCGAGGTGCCACTGAGATCCTGGCTCCATGGGGTGCGGCCGAATTCACCCGACCAGATGACAAGGGTGTCCTCCAGCAGGCCGCGGGCTTGGAGATCTTTGACCAGCGCCGCGCAGGGTTGGTCGGTGCCCGCGCAGCTTTTCGGCAAGGCGTTCCTGATGTCGCCATGGTGATCCCACCCTCCCATGGTGACCTGGACGAAACGAACCCCGGCTTCACTCATTTTGCGGGCCAATAGGCAGGCGCGTCCGTTCCTGTCGGTCTCTTTTTCCCCGATTCCGTAAAGTTTTTTAGTGGCCACCGATTCGTTGGTGAGGTCCACCAGCTCCGGTGTGGCGGTTTGCATCCGGAAGGCGATTTCCATGCTCTCGATCATGCCCTCCATCCCGGGATCGGCTCCGACCATGCCGAGCAGGCGGCGGTTCATGCGCTGGGTAAAATTGAGGCGTTCCCGTTGTGTCCCGGGATTCCCTGAGACGTCGGAGAGGTAATCGATGGGAGACTGTTGTCCGTTTTGCGGAATGATCACTTTGGTGCCCTGATGGGCCGCCGGGAGAAAGGAGGATCCATAGAGCCGGGTGTCGCTGTCCGGATGAATGGTGATGAATCCGGGCAGGTTTTGGTTCTCCGAGCCCAATCCATAGCAGATCCACGAACCCATCGAAGGGCGCACGTCGGCGGTGACGCCGGTGTGGAACTGCAGGGCGGCGGGTTGATGTTGGTTGTTGTCGGAATGCACCGCGCGCAGCAGGCAGAGGTCGTCCGCAATGGAGGCGGTGTGTGGCATCAGGTCGGAAATCAGCATTCCCGACTCTCCCCGGGGCCTCACTCCGGTCTGGGCCGCGAGGGCCAGGAATTTGTCCGTGCCAACCCGCAGTTCGTTGGGATTGATCGGTGCGGAGATGGTCTTGCCATGCATGCGCCGGATGTACTCTTTCGGATCGAACAAGTCGGGTTGGGAAGGGCCGCCGGACATGAATAGGAAGATTACCCGTTTGGCCTTTGCGGGCCTGCGAGAGACCTTTGCCGCCAGGGGTGTGGCCGCGGCCGCGGCCTGCGCGAGGTCATGGAGGGCAAGCGCCCCGAATCCGGTGGCGGTGCGCTGCAGCCAGGCGCGGCGGGAGATGGGGTGGTTCGGAGGCATGGTCAGAGGCGGATGAGGAATTCGTTGGAGGACAGCAGGGCGTGGCTCAGTTCAGTCCAGGCGACATCAGCAGGGAGGGAATCGAGAAAAGTCAGGGCCTCGGCACGCTCGTCCGAGGTGATTGGCCGGCTCAGGACGCGGCGCCAGAGGATTTTCAGCCGGGTTGCGGTGTCCGGTCCTTCCCGGATGATGACCTGGGCCAGGTCGTTGGCCCGGGCTCGGATGAGGTCGCTGTTGAGAAGAAACAACGCCTGCGTCGGCACCGCTGTTTCAGCGCGCTTCCCGGCTATCTGGGCAGGCTGGGTGAAATCGAAGACATCCCGGAGCTTGGCGGAGCCGGGTTGGGTGGCGGTCCGGATCACAGGCAAATACACCGTGCGCTCATGGTCTTGGACCGGCCGCATTTTGCTGAACTTGAAAGCGGGTGGGTTCACTGCCTTCGGGCTGAGACTGGTGACATTCTCAGGATACTCGAGAGGCAGGGCGGGGCCGCCGCCGGAGAGGGCCAGAGTGCCGCTGACGGCGAGCGTGGAATCCCGGATTGCCTCCGCATCGAGCCGTTGGCGGTTCATTCGCGAGAGGAGCCGGTTCCCGGGGTCTTTCTCCTGAGCCAGGACACCCGGGGTGCTGCTCATCCGGTAGGCCCGGCTCAGGACGAGGGCCCGGATCAACTGCTTGGACGACCAGCCCTCCTTCATGAAACGGGTGGCCAGATGATCGAGAAGTCCGGGATGGGTGGGTGGCTCTCCCCGGGTGCCGAAATAATCGACGCTACGCACCAGCCCCTCTCCGAAGAGTTTTTGCCAGATCCGGTTCACCGTGACGCGGGCGGTCAGGGGATTGCGTGGGTCGGCAATCCAGTCGGCGAGTTGCCTGCGGCCGCTCTCCCCCGGAGGAATCGGTGGCAGCGGACTCCAGGAGGCCACCCGCAGCACGCCGCGTGTCACGGTATCTCCCAGCGCGTAAGGATTGCCGCGGATGGTCAGGCGCATGTCGGAGGGATCGACAACATCGTGCACCGCGAAGGTGCGCGGCTCGATCGGGGCAAAAAATTTAGCGTGCTCGATGGCAGCGTCCAAGGGTTTGACCTCCTTCTTTTCGTTGCGGGCGCGTTCCCGCTCCTCTTGCAGTGACTTCAGACGGGCTTCGTGTTGCGCGAGGAGTGCGGTCCGCTCGGTTCGCTGCCGGGGTGTTTCGGGGAGGACGGTTTGGTTGACACTGCTCCAGACCCCGTTGTCGGTTTTATAGGTGGAGCTGGTGCTGCGGAACATGCCGGCGATGCCGTAGTAATCTTCCAGGCCGATGGGATCGAACTTGTGATCATGGCAGCGCGCGCAGCCCAGGGTCATACCGAGGAAGGCGGTGCCGACTTTGCTGACCTGCTGGTCAACGAGGTCGTGTTCCATCCTGAGTTTGTCCACCGCGACGATCTCCACATCCCCGAGCACGAGGAAGCCGGTGGCGGTGATGTTGGCGGCCCGCTCCTCCGGGGTGGTGGCTGGCAGCAGGTCGCCGGCGATCTGTTCACGGATGAACCGGTTGAAAGGCTTGTCCGCATTGAAGGCTTCGATGACATAATCCCGATAACGCCAGGCATGCTCCGCAAAGACGCTGTTGGAGGTGCCGATCTGATCCGCATAGCCCACGAGATCGAGCCAATGGCGGGCCCAGCGTTCGCCGAAGGCGGGCGAGGCCAGAAGACGGTCCACCGCGGCTTCGTGGGGCCCGTCCTTGGCGGATGTGAATGCCTCCAGATCCTCCACGCTGGGAGGCAGTCCGGTCAGATCCAAAGAAACCCGCCGCAGCCAGGTGGCGGCCTCTGCGTCAGGTGCCGGAGGAATGCCGCCGGTTTCCAGTTTTTCGAGCAGGAAGTGGTCCAATGGATCGAGAGGCCAGGACTGGTCTTTCACCATAGGCGGCTCCGGATCACCCACCGGCTGGAAGGCCCAGAATTTCCTGCCGGCTTCGACATCGATCACTTTCTGCGGCGCCGCCTCCGGGCTCCCTTCGCGTGGGTCCGGTGCGCCCATGGCGACCCACTTTTCCAACACTGCAATGTCCTCCGGAGGCAGTTTGCCCTTGGGAGGCATTTCTCTCTCGGGATCCCCATAACGCACCGCTTGGATGAGATGGCTCCGCATCAGATCGCCCGGAACAATGGCCGGACCGTGGTCGCCGCCTTGTTGCCAGCCCGCTTTCAAGTCCAGAGCCAGCCCGCCTTTGATTTTCTTTTCATGGGAGTGGCACTCATAGCAATGCTCCTGCAGGAGAGGCTGCACCCGGCTCTCAAAAAATGCCACGTCCTCTCCGGCCTGCGCCGGGGAGAGCATGAGTAATGTGGCGGGGAGCCAGCGGTGGAGGCATTTCATGAGCAAAAAGGCAACCATTCACGCCAGCCGAGAAAGTGGCGGCGCATCCGTTTTTCAGAAATGGCAGGGATGGCGGAAGCGAAGCTGGCACGGATCTCCCGGTGGGAATCCGCAGTCGGTTCCGGGGTCGCCAGGGTGAGCTGTTTGACAGAGGCTCTTTCGGTCGCGCTGCATGCGACCACCCCGTCGCGTTCCGAGGAGAACGGTGCCTCCCGTGCTGGAAGCCGGCTCATACCCAGACGTCGCGCCACGGCTGCCTCCGCCATGAGGGTCCCGAGCCTTGAGTCGCCGCGGCAGCTTTCTTCGCGCAATCGTGCGACGGTCTCTTGGGCAAGGAGCGGGGTGGTGGATCCAACATCCATGCCCGCACTAAATCACAAAAAACGGTATACCGTCAAGGTGCGGCAATACGTCTGATGCGGGGAACTTTTGCCCTGGGGGCAACCCCTGAAAACAGGTCAGGGCGCCGGGGTGGCAAGCGCCCGGGACTTCACAAAGTCGACTAGTTCCTGACAATGGAAAAACCCCTCCCACATGTTGTGCCCCTGTCCCGGGGGCACCAATAAGGTCATCCGACCTCCGAGCCTTTCGAAGCGTCGCCGCATTTCCCCGGAATTCTGCTCCAAGGGCACGACCTTGTCATCGTCGCCGTGGATCGCGAAGAGGGGGACTCCGGCCTTGGCCAGGGCCGCGAGCCGGTCGATCGGGTTGTGCCCGGTGAGTTGGGATTCGAGCATCGCGGCCGTCATTCCATAGGCTCCGGCCGCCTTGGCGACTCCGGGATAACTTGCCAGATTGCAGACGGGGTAGATCCCGGCGAATCCGGCAACGTGGTCCGGATTCTCGACCGCCCAGGCCAGAGTCATCAGTCCGCCCCGGCTGCGTCCGAGCATTACTGGGTTGGAGGCGAATCCCCGCGTTTCCGTGAGCTCATGGTGGAGGGCGGTATAGAGACGGCATCCCTCCGGGCTGCCATAGGATTCTCCGACATCGATCCCCGCGACCGCGATCCCTGCGGCACCGAATTGCTCGAACATCCATTTTTCGGCAGCACTGGGCAGGCTCGGCAAAGTCGGGGCGTACCAGACCCAGGGGACCGCTTGGCCGGGAAGCTTTTTTGAGGGAGGAATGACAAATGCCGTTTTTCCTTCCACTAGAAAAACCTCTCCCGCGAGCGGCAGGATTTTCCGGGGAGGATCCACCGCCCGCGACAATCCGGACGACAGCGTCAGGGCAAGCAGGGTTGCCAGTTGCTGGGGACGCAGCATGGGAGAAGGAGGGCTGGGTCAGCGGTAAATTTCCCCATGAATGACATCCGCGGGAGTGTCCAGGATCTGGATCTGGTTGACCGTCTTGAATTGCGCGTGGTCGGCAAAGCTCCAGACGAGGTTTTTGTCCCGGGTCACCTCGTAGACCATCGGATTCTCTCCGATGTGGCCGTGGCCAAGGTAGTTGCAGAGGAGGGTGTTGCCATTGGGGAGGCGTTGAGCTCCCGCCATGAGGCGCAGTGGATTGCCGGGGAGATCGTTTTCCTGGACACTCCAGACCACCTTTCCGGCAGGGTCGATTTCCACGACCTGGTGTCCATCGCCGCAGGTGATGAGCCAATTGCCATTTTTCAGCACGATCATTTCATGGGGATCTCCGGGCACCGGTTGTTCGCGCACCACTTTTCCCTCGCCATCGAGTTCCACGGCTTTCCCTTCCCCTTTGAAAGCCACCGCATAGTGTCCGGTGGCCAGTTTTCGCGCGCCCCGGAACTGGTTGTGGGTTTTGATTTCCGGCTTGGTCACGAGGGGGATTTCCTTGGCAATGTGTCCGGCCCGGTTCACTTCGATGAGTCGGCTGGTCCCGCACTCGACAACGAGGACATTGCCGTTGGGCAGCGGTTGTGCCGCCTGGCATTCCACCCCCGGGACGGAGGCTTTGTATTCCCAGACAATGTCCTTGGTCAGGGTCATCTCCCGGGCGCCGTTGAGATGGGCAAAGAGGATATTGCCGTTGGGCAGGAGCCAGCAGTCCTGGGGATGTTTCGCTTCGGTCTTCCACTCGATGGTGCCATCGGCACTGACCAGGCAGACCTGGTCTCCGTTGTAGTCGCAGCAGAGAAAACGGTGCCGGATTTCCTCTCCCCGGGACTGGGCTGTGAGTCCGGTGCAGAGAAAGAGGCTGAGGAGCAGAATGGCGCGAGTCATGATAGGGGTGGGGTTCGGCGAAGCCTGCCGTTGGTTGGAACGATTCAACGACCGGATGCCGGTTGAAGCAAATGGAATCCGGTCGGAGGAGCTCAGGTCGGGGAGGCGTCTATCTGCCATTGCATCCTGCGGGACTCCTGAGAAAATGCCGCATGGTGAAAAAACTTTGCAGACTATTGTTGGCGGTGGCGTTGGGCGTTGGATCGGTGATGGGAAAGGCGGAAGAAAAGAAGGGCCAGCCGGTATACACCGATCCGGCCAAAACGGATGAAGACTTCCCCTTCCAAGGCGAATACACCGGCACGGTTGATGGGGGCAGGTTTGGTATCCAGGTCGTGGCCCTTGGCAAAGGAAAGTTCGATGCCGTGCTCTGTCCCGGAGGACTGCCTGGCGAAGGGTGGGACAAGAAAATGAATCCCCGGGACAAGGTCCCCGGCACCAGGGAAGGGCGCACCGTCACCTTTGCCGGACAGGCATTGGGAGGGAACCTTGCGGACGGAACCTTCACCGTGATGGGGGACGGAAAAGTCCGCGGAACCCTTGCCAAAGTGGTCCGCCAAAGTCCGACCATGGGGGCGGTGGCTCCGGACGGTGCGGTGGTCCTGTTTGATGTGGCGCGGGCGGAGGAGACAGTGAAAAATTTCAAGGGGGGGCAGTTGAATGAGCAGCGGCATCTCAAGGCCGGAGTCCTCAGCAATCAAACCTTTGGCAGCGGGCATCTCCATGTCGAGTTTCTGCTTCCTTACATGCCCGAAGCGCGGGGACAGGGCCGGGGCAACAGTGGATGCTATCTGGAGGGACGGTACGAAGTACAGATGCTGGACAGCTTTGGTCTGACCGGCGAGAACAATGAGTGCGGCGGCATTTACACCATCGCCAAGCCTCTGGAAAATCTCTGCTACCCGCCTCTTAGTTGGCAGACGTATGACATCGATTTCACCGCCGCCACCTACGTTGACGGCAAGATGACCGTCCGTCCCAAGGTTACCGTGCGGCACAACGGGGTCGTCGTGCAGGACCAGGTCGAACTGACCCACTCCACCACGGCGAGTCCTCTCAAAGAAGGTCCCGAGCCCGGGCCATTGCACCTGCAGAACCACGGCAATCCGGTTTGCTACCGCAACATCTGGTTCGTTGAAAAGATGGACTGAGTCCGACTTGGTGGAATAATAGGAGCAGGCTTTTCTGGAATTTTTCTTGACCATCATCGATAATCCGCGAAGGTGGCTGGGCCACTGTCCACCTTCCACCATGAGTGATGCTCCTGCTGCCAAACTACCGCCCCAGTCCTTTGCGGCCGAACCCGTGCACGGACGACTGGCTGATCTCTGCCGGAAGGCCATCATCGATGGGGAATTCCAAGCGGGAGAGCGTTTCCCTTCGGAACGGGAGCTGGCTGAGCGCTATTCCGTGAGCCGGGCCACGGCGAACAAGGTGCTCTCGACCCTGATTGCCGAAGGCCTGTTGGAATTCCAAAAAGGCATCGGATCTCGGGTCCGCCGCCGCCGCACCTTGTTTGCTTCCTTGCGGGGCATGGAGAGCTTCACCAGCCACGCCTTGGAGCAAGGACTTGCGCCGAGCACGGAAGTGGCAATCTTCGAACACTGTCTCAGCGGCGCCCTGCCGGAGTCGGTCCGCTCCGGACTCGGTCTCACGGACACCAGCACCGAACCGGTGGTGTATGTGGAAAGGCTGCGGCTTGCCGATGGCATTCCCCTGATCCTGGAGCATCGCTGGGTCCGCGAGAGTCTGGCTCCAGGGCTGACGCGCGAGGATGTGGCGGCTTCGTTTTACCGGGCTCTCGAGGAGAAATATGGCCTCCTCATGACCGGCGAGCGTCACACTGTCTCCGCCGTGCTGCTCGATCCCGCCACCACGGCGCTGTTCCAGGAAACCGGTCCGCTGGTGGCGTTGCGGGTCGAAGGCACCGGTTTTGTCCAAGGCGGGATCCCGCTCTGGTACCAGCAGCTTTACTACCGGGGCGACCGCTACCAACTGCACAATGAAACCCGGGGGCCGCTGGCATCTCCCGTGGAACTGCGTCTCCATGAGGAGCGTCGCTCGGCTTGATTTATCCAACCACCATGAACACCCTCGAAGTCATTTCCCCCCTCACCGGCTCTCTGCTGGGGAACATTGCGGTCGCCGATGCCCCGGCCGTGGATGCCGCTGTGCAACGGGCGGCGGAGGCGTTTCAAACCTGGGGGCTGACTCCGGTCAAGGAACGAGTCCAGCCTCTTTTCCGCTTCAAGCAATTGGTTGAAAAAAACCTCCGGGAACTTTCCGAACTGGTCACTGCCGAGAACGGCAAGACCGTCGAGGAGTCCGAGGCAGGCATCCGCAAGGGCTTGGAAGTGGTCGAATTCGCGGCCGCGATTCCGATGATCGCGCGGGGCGGAAAATTGGAGGTGAGCCGGGGGGTCGATTGTTACAGCCGCAGTTATCCACTCGGAGTGGTAGCCGGCATCACTCCCTTCAATTTTCCCGCGATGGTGCCTCTCTGGATGTTTCCGATCGCCATCGCGACCGGAAACACGTTCCTGCTCAAGCCTTCCGAGCAGGTGCCGCTGACCCCGGTCCGCTTGGGGGAGCTTCTCCTGGAGGCCGGTCTGCCGGAACATGTCTTCCAAGTGGTGCAGGGTGACCGTGGGACCGTCGAGGCCTTGCTCGATCATCCGGGGATCGCCGCGGCGGCTTTTGTCGGCTCCACCAACGTGGCCAGGCAGGTCTATGCACGCGGCATTGCGGCCGGGAAGCGAATGCTTTGCCTGGGTGGGGCCAAAAACCACCTCATCGTGGTGCCGGATGCGGAACCGGAAATCACCGCGAAAAATGTGGTCTCCTCGGCGACGGGATGTGCCGGACAGCGCTGCATGGCCGCGAGTGTGCTCATCACGGTGGGAAACTGCGACGCCGTGATGCGTGCCATCGAAGCGGAAATGCGGGCGGTCGTTCCCGGAAAAAATCTCGGAGCCATCATCAGTGGGGCGGCGAAAGCGCGCATCGAGGGTTTCATCGACCGCGCCGAGGCCGCCGGAGCGAGGATCGCAGTGGATGGCCGTGGGACGGTCGTCCAGGGCAGAGAGGGGGGATTCTATGTTGGTCCCACTCTGATCGAAGGGCTGGATGTGGGCAACGAGTGTGCCTGTGATGAGATTTTTGGCCCTGTGCTGACCGTGCTGCACGTCGACACTCTCGAAGAAGCCCTTGCGATCGAAAACGCCAATCCCTACGGGAACGCCGCATCGATCTACACTTCCAGCGGAGCCACCGCCCGCTACTTCGAGGAACGGGCCAGTGCCGGCATGATCGGTGTGAATATTGGCGTTCCTGTTCCACGTGAACCGTTTGCATTCGGCGGCTGGAATGAATCGAAATTCGGGATCGGCGACATCACCGGCGAGGACGGCATCCGATTTTGGACGAAGGAGAAAAAAATCACGCAGAAATGGACCGCATCCGCTTCCCAAAACTGGATGTCATAAAGTCATGAGAGCCGCCGTATACAAAGGAAAAGAAGAGCTGGTTGTCGAAGAGGTCGCTGATCCTGCCTTGGACGATGGCGAAGTGCTGCTCCGGATCCATGCCTGCTCGGTCTGCGGCACTGACCTCCGCACCTACCGGCACGGAGACAAGAAGATCATCCCGCCGCGCATTCTCGGGCACGAGTTCTGTGCCACAGTGGTCGAATCGCGGGCGCCGGGTGCGAACGTCACAG
>JADZAX010000165.1 GCA_020852405.1 Verrucomicrobiales bacterium | reverse complement strand
GAATCTGGGTGTCCTTGGTGATCAGATCCGCCGGAATGACCTTGTCGATGAGGTCCCGCTTAAGGTGCTCCCGGATTTCCGGAGTGTCGATCGAGGCCGCATGCATCGTCGAAACAACCACGGCAGTGACACTGACCGGCTTGTTGTTCACGTATTCCATGGAAACCTGGGTCTTGGAATCGGGGCGCAGCCATGGATGCGTGCCGTTTTTGCGCAGTTCGGTGATGGCCAGACCAAGACGGTGAGAGTAATCGATCGGGGCAGGCATCAGCGAATCAGTCTCACGGACAGCGTAACCGAACATGATGCCCTGGTCTCCGGCGCCCTGCTCGGCGGTTTCCTTGTGCTCCGCGGAACGCGCATCGACCCCTTGGGCGATGTCCTGGGACTGCTTGCCCAGGGCGTTGACGAGGAAGAATGAGTCGGAGTTGAATTTGCAGTCGTGGTGCGTGTAGCCAATGTGCTCAATGGCCGCCTTGACCACTTGGTGGTAATCGAACACCGCATTGGTGGTGATCTCACCGCCAAGCACGACGAGATTGTCCTTGACCATCGTTTCGCAGGCTACCCGGCTGGCCGGATCCTGACTGAGACACGCGTCCAGCACGCTGTCGCTGATCAGGTCGCAAACTTTGTCGGGATGCCCTTCGGTGACAGATTCAGATGAAAAGATATAACGGTCGGCCATAGTGTTATTTAAATTGAAACTATCCTCAAATCGTGATGAGATGATACGATACTGACCCGCCCCATGTCGTCAATCATTAAATCTTTGCGGCTCATTTCCGATCCCACCCGCCTCCGGATCCTCCATTTGCTGGGGGAGGAAGAGCTTTCGGTGGCGGAACTGCAGGAAATTCTCGCCATGGGCCAGTCCCGCATTTCCACCCAACTGGCCCAACTCAAGCAGGGGCATTTGGTGAATGATCGCCGGTCCGGGAAAAACTGTCTCTACAGCCTCGATCTCCCCCCGGATCGCGCCGGAAAGCGCCTCGGCGAGACCATCTCCCTGGCGGCGGAGGAACTTCCCGAGATCCACCAGGACCGGGCCGCGCTGCGGCTCCTGCTCCGCAAGCGAAAGGACCAGGCCCGGGCCTATTTCGATGAACTGGCGGGCCGCTTCGGCCGCACCTACTGCCCTGGACGTTCCTGGAAATCCCTCGGAGAGACGCTCTTGAAGTTGCTCCCCCCGCTGGAAATTGCGGATCTCGGAGCCGGAGAGGGCACGTTCTCGCAGCTCCTCGCGCAACGGGCCGCCAAAGTCATCGCGGTCGACAACAGCGAGAAAATGGTGGAGTTCGGCTCCCGCGTGGCGAAAGAAAACGGCTTCTCCAACCTCGAATACCGCCTTGGCGACCTTGAGGATCCGCCGATCGAGGCCGCGTCGGTGGATCTCGCTTTTTTCAGCCAGTCTCTCCACCATGCCGTCCATCCCGCGACCGCCATTGCCGGAGCCAACCGCATTCTGCGTCCCGGAGGACGCATCATCATCCTCGACCTGTTGCGTCACAATTTCGAAGAAGCGCGGGAAATGTATGCCGACGTCTGGCTTGGCTTCACCGAACTGGAGATCAGTGAGTGGTTGGAGAAAGCAGGCTTCACCGGGATCGAAATCTCCGTCGTCGACCGGGAGAAAGAGGGCCCCGGCTTCCAGACGATCCTCGCCATTGCCGACAAACCGACAGCCCCCCCCGACTCCCCGGACCATGGCCTACGATGAATCCCTCGCGGAACGGGTCCGCGCCGCGCTCTGGCAATCGGGAACCACGTTCGAAGAAAAGGCCATGATGGGAGGTCTCTGCATCCTGGTGGATGGCAAAATGTGTGTCGGAGTCGTCCAGGACCGACTCATGGCCCGGCTCGATCCGGCAATCTATGAGGAAATGCTGGAACGCCCCGGATGCGAACCGATGGATTTCACCGGACGCCCGATGAAAGGTTACGTGTGGGTTGATCCCCCCGGGATGAAGGGAGACGCGGCTCTGCAGCACTGGATCGGTCTAGCCCTGGAGTTCAATCCCCGGGCCAAAGCCTCGAAATCACGCAAAAAATCCGGGTAGCCCCATGCTCGGAAGGTTCTGGTGTGGATTCGGCGTGGTGAAGTATTGCATGCCAGGATCGACGCCGTTACTTGCAGCCTTCCTCCTCCCTATTTTCCACACAAATTCCCATTGCCAAAGGGAACTGACCAATTGAGTATCCCGATCTATGAGCAAGCCGGGACCTGAGCCTTTAAATAGGGAAAGCCTTTTTGCCAATTTCATTGGACGTGCCAAATGGCTGGCCCGGCTCAAAGATTCTAAGGCTTTCGAAGTCACCACGAAATTGGTCACCAATGCAGGAATCCTTGCGTTTGTTGCGCCCCTCCTGCAGAGCGAGTTTGGCATTCGAGTTTGGACCATCTTTCTCTTGGGAGTAGCCGTCGCGGTAATTCTTTATATCCTGGCCTCCAAGAAGAAAATCACCCTGAATCCGATTTGGCTTCGCCGGGCATCGAAATTGTTGGTCCCTTGCCTGTTGCTGCTACTTGTCATCCTGGCAATACGACCCTTCTATGGATTGTCGGGACGCGCTTACGTGGCTATTACCGAAGAGGGACTTTCTCCCTTTGATCCAAAAAGGTATGTTTCTGAATCCGAGACTCTTTCTGAGGGAACGGCACTCATCGTAGCCAACCATCCTGCGCATCGATGGATGGCCGGCTTTCTCCATGAGAGTGAACCTGATCTCGCGCGCGATTCCCAGAAACCGGTCCGGCACCATTGGTTGGCCCCGATACGATGGTTTGGCAGCCTCGCAAGATCAATGATCTTCAGCGGCAAGGTGGTCATCCTGCACCCCATCACCCGGACTCAGGACAAGGTGGTCCCGATTTTTCTCAAACGGGCCCAATCGGAGTCCTGGACGGACCTCGCCGGATCGCCTTGCAACACCTTTCAATTCGACCTCAGATCGGATCGTGCGATTTCTTTTGAACTGGCAGCTACTCCGATCGGGGAGGCAGATGACGGACTCACCAGAATTGGAACCGATTTCGCGATCGAGTTGGCATCAATCGAGGGGAAGAAAAT
>JADZAX010000164.1 GCA_020852405.1 Verrucomicrobiales bacterium | reverse complement strand
TTCCCCTCCCATCCGGGTGCGCAACGTTGGCGGCACCCCGATAACGTTCAAGATAGAAGTCGAACCCCCGTTCCTACTCGTCGGGTTGCCCAAAAATGTGACCCTGGAGGGAGGCGGAACCCGGGAATTCCGGATTTCCGTGGAATCAGCGCTCAATCCCGGAATCATTTCCCACGCTCTGGTGCTCCGGGCGGATCCTTCCGGGACCGTGTTGCAACGGGTTTCCCTCGACGGAATCGTGCCGTCCTCGGGCACGGTGGAGACTCCTGATGCCTCCATTCTGGCCCAGCGTGAAAAACAGAAAGAAGTCGAGGCGTTTTATGCCTTGAATCCCTATCTGGGACTGGAAGGGGAACGGGATCCCAAAACCGGCCTGCCTGCCGGATACGCTCGCAGTCCCCTAGGTTTCATCACCCGGGATTTCAAGCCCCGGGAATATACCGGCAGCATCCCCAATGTGCTCACCTTCGAGATTGGGAAGGTGACCCAGTCCTCGATCGAATTGTTTTGGAAAAAACCGCGCTCCGGACAGGACAACTACCTCGTCGATATCCGGTATGATCTTCATGACACCGCCACCCAGGCCATCACCAGCGTTTGGATTCCTTTTCCGGACCTGCCGATGGAGGTCGGACCGGAGGAAGTCCGAGCCAATATCCAAGGATTGCAACCCGGCACCATCTATGAATTCCGAGTCGTGGCCACAGATGGTGCCGGACTTTTCGCAACCCCCTCCATTCCTTTGGGAGTGACCACTTTGTATGAAGCCAGGGCAGGTATCAGTGAAGGCACGCAAATCTCCCTGGGGCTGGCAGGTCTGGCAGCGGCGTTGTTCGTCTGGTGGCGCCTCCGCAAAAAACATCGAAGCGGGCCGTCCTCCACCACCCTGTGGGCACGCCCACCAGGGCAGGATCAAAGGCTGTGAGAGCGGGCCCGCTCGGTCGCCTTCATTGCCCAGTCCGCCAACGCGCGGCCGCGGGCGGATAGGTCCGGGACAATTCCGCAATAAATGCCACCAATCCTTCAATTTCTTTGGGATCGACGCCTTCCATGACCGTGCGCATTTTGTTGCCTTCGACATCCCCTCCGTGGTAGCCGCGGCTTCCGCTCCTGAATTTCTGGAGTTGTTCGGCCAAATACCAGTCCGGAAGGGAACTCAGCGGGGCGCTTTGGAAAAACTTCTCTCCGTGGGCGTTGTAGCGATGGCAGGCGGCACATTGTTCAGAGAACCTCTCCTTGCCCAGTTCGGGATCGCCCCCCAAGGTATTGACCGTCGGGACAGGTTCCAGCGCCTGGACCAGCCCGGCGACACCGGGTATCACCGCATCGGGCAAGGCCAGGGCAATGGCCCGCATCTGGGCGCCGGGGGCATCATCACCGGCTACCCCGCGCCAACCGGAACGGAACTTGCCGATCTGGAGCAGGATGAACCAATCCGGCAGTCCGGCAATCGACGGAGCCTTGAACGCGGGATTTCCCTCCCCTTTGGTCCCGTGACAATTCGCGCAAAGTGAGCGGAACACCGTCTCCGGTGGGGTATTGGGATCGATGACCCCGATCACCGGAGGCAATGAACTCCATGGAGTCGGAGGTTTCCAGGAAACAGAAAGCATAGCCCCTCCCAGGGACGCAAAGACCAACAACCAAAGGCTGCCCAAGAGGACGGGGCTTCTGAAAAAACGGGTTCCCATTTGGATGATTGATTGCCAAGTCAATGGGATCTGACCGCGACCTGGTGCCAACTTTGAGGAAGATCGGGCAGAGTGCCGCGAAGTATTTCCAAGATGCGGTCCCGCTCAGATTCCCCCAGATCGGCGAAAGTCTCATCGAGATCGGTCCCGTTCAACACCCCCAACAGCTTTTCAAAAACGGCGGTTTTCAATTCCGGCACCAGCGCGGTAAACGCGTCGGAATAGATCGTGTAACTGCAGCGGTTCTTGAACAATCGCTCATAAAGTCTTAGATCCCGTAACGACCGTCCCTCCGGATCTTGTCGGGCTCCCGAAAGGAAGGCTTTTTCAAACTCCGCTCCCCCTTGGATGCCGCCGACGGGCAACTTCTGCTCATCGGCAAAGAGCAGGCATTTCACAATGGCCTCGGCGCGGTGTTTGAGAATGCGGCGAGTGGAGTCGGTCAGTCCGTCCGCTTCGTTTCCTCCCAGTTCTTTGAGCAGCTGCCGGGAACGGTGGATCGCCTGCCGGGCTGACATATTGGCGCCGAGCAGCGTGTTGTGGGCATGCACCTGATGCTCCAAAACCATGAGTGCGACAATGTCGCTCCGACCTCCTCCCAGATAGGGCTTTGTTTCGATCAGTCCATCCAAACGGGCCACTGGCTTGCCATCCGGGACCATCGAGTGAAGCACGATCCGGGAATCTGCCTCTTCATTGGCAAGGCAATTGCCCCGGTGCTCCTCGCCCCCTGCATTGCCTGTGACGTACCATCCTCCCCAGCGGTCTGCGATCGGTGTGGAATGATCCACATAGGTCGAGCCGGCCTGGAAATAGGGCAGACCGGTCGCGGAAGGATAGACCGAGCGGACCAGAGGTCCCGGAGTGCCCGCGGTGGGTCCCCCGGCATGGCAATTGAGACAGGACTGGTGCCTCTCAAAGGTCGGGGATTTCCCCGGGACGAGATCGTCGGCGTTGACCAAATAGAAGACCGCACCGAGGTCCGGATCAAGGGTGATGACCTCGATTTTGCCTCCCTGCACCCACCCGACGTACGCATTCTCAGAAAAATAAACCGCCCTGGGCCGATCGGGGGAAATGTGGTCATTCTGGGCACTGGTCTTTGAGTAGACGAGGACCTGGGATGCCTCCGGCACGTTCAGCAGAGCCAACAGTTCATGCAGAACGTCCCTGCCGGTTTGACCGCGAAGGAGCGGTTCTCCGGCTTGAATCCGTTCTCCGAGGCGTGCCAAAGGATCCCTTGCTTGCGAGCTGCTGTAATGGATCGGGGCATTCTCAAAGGCAAAGTCTTCGGCCCTTCCCGTGGCCCCATCAAGTAATGGGAAGAACGCCAGACAAAGTAGGAAAGGTTTAAGATCTTTTTAATGGTCAAAAGACAACAATCGACTTGCCCGCCGGACTCCCCCCTATCAACAGCGCCCGCAAAGCGGTGCGGGGTTCGATCACATCCGCGAGGGTTTTTTGGTCCAAGGAGGAAAAAAAAGCTTCATTGGCGTCACGCAGCACTCCCCGGAGACGGCAAATCGGCTTGATGCG
>JADZAX010000163.1 GCA_020852405.1 Verrucomicrobiales bacterium | reverse complement strand
GCCGGTCCTGCCATCGCAGAGCAAACGACAGAGACCCGGCAGCAACACATCAAGAAACTGTCGGACGGCGGCGAGAGCGTCCGCCCTTGCCCCCCGTGCCGTGAAGGTTTGAACGTCGGCGAGACGGTCCAATACCACCCGGGGAGTGGATGATCCAGCCACGCCGCGTTCCAGGTAAAGCGCCCCCGCCCCCTCGGTACACGGAGTGCTGTCATCAAACCACCGAGCCCCCTCAGCGGTCAACCAATCGCCTTCCTCTGCCCCGCAGACGAGACAACCGTCCACTTCCATCCTCAACAAAAGACGTGCCGCGGTCTCCAAGGCAGCGACAAACTGGGAGGAGTCCCCCAGCAGGGTGTGGTTTGCCCAAGTGCTCCCAAGGATCGCCCCCAGATGGCTGGAGGGGGCATTGAACACGGTTTCGGGAAACAGAATGGGGCTCGCGTGGGCAGGATCGCGCAAAACTTCGGCAAAAAAGCGGCGGGAAAAGTCCACGCAGCCGTTCACGGTGGTAAAAAGAATCCCGAGCCGCCAGTCCCCGCACCGCACGCTCTCCGTCCGTCCGCTCTGGTCCAGCGCCTCCAGGGCGGCGTGCGCGGCAAACCGACCGATCGCGCTGGCCCTCCGCAGGCGGGGTTCCCGCCACAGCTCCGGCACAGGGTCAGGAGCCGGAACGCGACGCAACAGGGCCGGCCGGGATTGCCCCTCGCGGAGACAAGGCTCCGGTGGCGGAACCACGCCGCCCGGTTCGAAGGAATGGAGGAGCGACGCGGCGCCCCACCCGGCTGGAGAAACGGCCCCCCAGCCGGCGATCACGATGGGAGATTCCGGGAGGTTCACAGGGCGGAGAAAACAAGGGTGGCGTTGGCTCCACCAAAGCCGAACGAGTTGGTCAGGACATGGCGGAGCGTTTTTTCCCGGGGCGAGCGGACGAAATCAAACGCGCAAACCGGATCAGGGGTTTCCACGGTAGTTGTCGGGGGGAGGAACTGCTCCTTCATCGCGATCAAGCAGATCGCGGCTTCCACGGCCCCGGCCCCACCCAGGAGATGTCCTATCGAGGCCTTTGTCGAGCTGACCGCGACGCCACCGACACCGGAGCCGGCCCAGCGCTGGATGGCGCGGCCTTCGGCAATGTCATTGAGCGGGGTGCCAGTGCCATGGCTGTTGACATAATCGATGGCGAGGGGAGATACCCCGGCTTCCCGGCAGGCGGCATTCATCGAGGCGAGGGCGGCATCGCCCTCCGGATGAGGCTGGGTGAGATGATGCCGGTCTGTGGAAACCCCATAACCGGTGATCTCCGCCAAGATCGGGGCCCCTCTGCGGCGGGCGGAGCTGAGTGTTTCCAGGGTCAGCAGAGCCGCCCCCTCCCCCAGGGCGAGACCGTCGCGTCCTGCAGCGAAAGGCCGGGGAGGCAGGGTGGTGGTGAGAGCCTGGAGCGAGTCAAAGCCCGCGAACACCAACTGGCTCAACGCGTCATATCCCCCGCACAGCGCCCGCTCCCACGGTCCTTGCTGCAGCAGGCGGACTCCCTGCCCGATGGCATTGGCTCCGGAAGCACAGGCGTTGGCCACCAGGCTTACCGGCCCGTTGAAATCGAGAGCCTCGAGCAGGTGGGCCGCTTGACGCTGGGTCTGGTAAAGGTGCACCCGTCGGGCCTGTCCCCGACGGACCGGCGGGGTGGCGGTGGCAAGGCGGTAGTAGGCTTCGCCCTCGCTCATGGCACCGGCCGAGGTACCCAGGCACAATGGAATGGACTCGCCTCCCGGCACATCATCCCATCCGGCGGCATCCCAGGCTTCCCGACCGGCATGAATGAGGAACCGGCTGGCTCGGTCAAGTCGCTCCGCGATTTTCTGCCGCAGCGCGTGACGGGGCAAGCTTTGCGGCAAGGTCAATTCCCCGGCTTGGTGGACTCGCTGGCCCGTGGTGTCAAAGAGCGTGATCCGGCGGAAAGCGGTCCGACCGGACCGGAAGACGTCCGCATTGGCCCGCCATCCCTGCCCTGCGGAGGTGATCATCCCCACCCCGGTGACGACAACGCGGCGCCGGTCGGAAGAAAATAGCGCGGGAAGGAAAGCCATGGCTCTGACTCAACTAAGCGCCCCACCTCATCATTGCAACCTCCCACTCGGCAGGCTTGACGGTGCTGTCCCAAGCTCTAAGCTACGTGGGATGTTAAAAAGCAGATCCAGAAAGAACCGGAACAAGCCCGTGGGAAGCCTCGGCATGATGCTGTTTGGGCTGCCCTTTTGCCTGCCGGGCCTGGCCCTGTTTGGAGTGGCTCTGCTCATGAATGCGAACATCCAGCGCTACCGGCAGTGGCAGGAGACCACGGCAACCCTGATACCTCCTCCCGCCGAAGCCACCGAGGGGGGGACACCCTCCTACCGCGACGGGGGCAGTTTTGAAGGCCTGAGCTACCGCTACCAATGGCAGGGACGCAGTTATGTGGGCAATACGGTGAAAGCCGCTTTTGAAATGCGGGATTCCAAAGACACGACCCTGCCCAGACTGCGCCAGCAATGGGATCGCGAATCCTCCGTGCCGGCCTGGGTCAATCCCTCCAATCCCCGCGAATCCATCCTGATCCGTCCCAATGCCGGCTTCGCCGTCCTGTTTCTCCTGATTTTTGTCTATTCCCATGGACTCACCGGCGCCATCATGATTGTGGCCAGCGCGAAATCCCTCCTGAAAATCCGCCGCAGGAAAGCGAACTCCCCGGAAATTCCCTGGCATTGCCGTGATGAGACCGGATC
>JADZAX010000162.1 GCA_020852405.1 Verrucomicrobiales bacterium | reverse complement strand
TGAAAAGCCGGGGTGGGAGAGGCCCGTTTCCGGCACGGACGGTGAAATTCTACTGCTGAACGCCGATCCCCAACCGAACGACCCGGTTCCAGAAGCCACTCCCCACCCCTGCTCGGGGATCCTCCGGGCCTTTCCCCGGGGCGATGCTCACTTCAGGTCTTCCACCTTGAGGGCTTTCTCCTTCCAGTAGTCGCCTTTGAGAAACCCATACATGCTGGGCTCGTAGGGGCCCACGAGGGAAATGTCCAGGGTCGGGGTGATCTGGTCCTCCAGCCCCACGCACCAGAAGGCCGCATTGAGGACCAAACGGCGCACGCCGTCGTTGGCGAGGTCGTTCGAGGCACCCATGGTGGTGTTGAAAATGCGCCCGCCGCGGTAGGTCTTGGTCCAGGCCACCGGCATCATGGGGTTGTTCTTCTCGCCTTCCAACGCCGGGTCGGTGGGCTTCATCCCGGCCACGACCTGACCGAGGACGAGCGGGACACAGCCTTCCGGCTGGGGCAGGCGGATGCCGTAGACATCGGTCAGGGCGAAAATCTCCCCGTCCTTGATGCCCCGCAGGAGAGGGCTCTCCGCCGCCCCGGGGGCGAAGATGCCGCGGGTGGCCTGGCTTTTATGCCCGCCATGATGACTGATCCAAGTCTCGCCCAACACCTGGCGGCCGAATCCCTGCTCGTAGTCCTTGCCGCCGAAATTATAGGAATACTTGGCGTAGGTCTTGTCCTTGCCGATGTTGAACGCGTGGGTCGCGGTGCGGAGACCGAGGACTGGTTTGCCGGATTCGAGGTAATCGACGATCGGTTTCATCTGCTCGTCCGGAAGATCCCGGAAGCGGGTCAGAATGATGAGCAGGTCCGCCGTGGCGAGGGCGGAGGTGCCGGGAATGTTGTGGCCGTTGTTGGGGTCGATGGTGCCGGTCGCGGGATCGATCGCAAAGAGCACGGTGCATTTGAACCCGTGGTGGCGGCTGAGGATTTTCCCGAGCTGGGGCAGGCCCTCCTCGGAGCGGTATTCCTCGTCGCCCGAGATGAGGACAATGTGTTTGCCCTTGCCGGGACCGTCACCGCCTTCGAAGACGAGCCAGGGATCAGCAGCGGCGGCGGAACCCGGGGAAAAACCGGCGGCAAGGGAGAGGGCGGACACCGGAAGGAAGGCGGCAAGGGGAAGTTTCAGAGGAGGACGGGGTGATACCATGACGAGGGCCCGGAGGCAAGCCACCCGTAAGGAACCGGGGGACACGGATTCGCGCCGCACCGGAGGAGCGGGAAGGAGGGAGCCGATCAAGAGCCTCGATCAAGGAGTGCAGGGCCTGGTGACCAAACCAAGATCCCCCTGACGGGGGAATCGAACCCTTTCATTCGCGCCGGCCTCGTGTTTTAATGAAAAAATCGCGTTTTCACAGCAAACATTTACCACACCAAGCAACTTTGCATCCATTCGGCATTGTTTTGACAGACACTCCGGAAACAAAACGACGAACTTGGATCATTTTCGCGCATTTTTGATTGCACTCGCATCCAATGGGACGATAATTGAGGTCAAATCGCTGCATTTTCCCTATGAGCACACCCATGGACGGGGCCCAAGCCCTCATCAAAACTCTCGACGAACTCGGGATCGAATACATTTTCGGCTACTCCGGCGGCGCCGCCCTGCCGATCTTTGACGCGCTGGAGACGGTCAAATCGAACATCAAGTTCATCCTGACCCGTCACGAGCAGGGCGCCACCCACATGGCCGACGGCTACGCCCGGGCCACCGGCAAGCCCGCCGTGGTCCTGGTGACCTCCGGTCCCGGCGCGGGAAACACCATCACCGGCATCATGACCGCGCAGATGGACTCCGTGCCGATGATCATCATCACCGGGCAGCAGGTGACCTGGATGCTGGGCAAGGACGCCTTCCAGGAGGCCGACACCTTTGGCCTGACACTGCCCATCGTGAAGCACAACTATTTGGTGCGCAAAACCAACGACCTGCCCCGGATCGCCCGGGAGGCCTACCACATCGCGACCACCGGCCGCCCCGGTCCGGTGCTGATCGACGTGCCTAAGGACATCAGCCAGAGCCCGTTCACCGGAGTGCTCGACGAGCCGATGGATCTCCCCGGCTACCATCCTGAAGCAGCCTTCGAGATCGACCACGATGCCGTGGCCGAAGCCGCGCGCCTCCTCCAGCTCGCGAAGCGCCCGGTCATTCTCGCCGGTCATGGCGCCATGCTCGCCGGAGCGGAACAGGAACTGATGAAGCTGGCGACCCGGCTCAACATCCCGGTGACCAACACCCTGCTCGGCAAGGGCGTTTTCCCCGAGACCCATCCGCTTTCCCTCGGCATGCTCGGCATGCACGGCACCGCCTACGCCAACAAAGCGATGGTGGAGTGCGACCTCATCCTCAATGTGGGATCGCGTTTCGATGACCGCATCATCGGAAAGCCCACCGAGTTCGGCAAAAACGCCCGCATCATCCACATCGACCTCGACGTGGCCGAAGTGAACAAGATGATCAAGGTCGACGTCGCCATCGTGGGCGATGCCAAGGCCGCGCTGCATGCGCTGAACCAGGCGGTCGAGCCAGTGGAACGTCCGGAGTGGAATCTCCACCTCGACGGCTACCGCAAGAAGTACCCCCTGAACTACCGCAAGCAGGGCGGGCTCCACATGCAGTATGTCATCGACGAATTCTACCAACTGACCAAGGGCAAGGCCATCGTCTCCACCGACGTGGGCCAGCACCAGATGTGGGCCGCCCAGTTCTACCGCAACGACGAGTCCCTGAAATGGCTCAGCTCGGGCGGGGCCGGCACCATGGGCTTCGGCTTCCCGGCGGCGATCGGCGCGCAGTTCGGCTGCCCGAACGACATCGTGGCCTGCGTGGTGGGCGACGGCGGATTCCAAATGACGCTCTGCGAACTAGCCACCGCGGTGGTCCACAAGCTGCCGGTGAAAATCCTCGTTCTCAACAACCACTACCTCGGCATGGTGCGCCAGTGGCAGGAGCTGTTCTTCGACAACCGCGAGAGCGGCGTGGACCTGATCGGCAATCCCGACTTTGCCCTCCTCGCCGAAGCTTACGGCGCCAAGGGCCTCACCGTGAAGCGCCCTGCCGACGTGCGGAAGCGTCTCGAGGAAATGCTGGAATACAACGACGGTCCGGTGCTCCTCAATGCCGAATGCTCCAAGACCGAGAACGTGTTCCCCATGATCCCCGCCGGCGCGGCGCTGGAGGACATGCTCATCGAGCCGCCGAAACACAAGATGGAAAAACCCGTCGGTTCCACGTGAGCCGGTCCAGCCGCCCTTCCTGATCCCGAATCTGAAACCTGTTCCCCTTTTTTCCGCCATGTCCCGAGACATCATCACCGCCGACAAAAAACCGGATTCCTCCGCCGATAAAGCGCCCCTGCCCGGCCCCGGTCACACGCTGAGCATGCTCGTGAGCAACCAGCCCGGGGTGCTCATGCGAATCTGCCAGATCTTTGCCCGCCGCGGCTACAACATCGACTCGCTCGTCGTTTCCCAGGGCCGCAACCCGCGCTTCTCCCGTCTCACGCTCGGCATCAGTGGTGATCCCGCCGGTCTCGACCAGATCGTGAAGCAGTGCGACAAGCTGATCGATGTCATCCACTGCACCGAGCACACCTCCTCGGACGCCGTGGTCAAGGAACTGATCCTCGTGAAAATGCGCGTCGCCGCCGGAGACCGCACGGAAGCGCTCCAAATCATCGAGCATTTCAACGGCAAAGCCGTCGACCTGACCGACACCTCGATGATCGCGATGATCAC
>JADZAX010000161.1 GCA_020852405.1 Verrucomicrobiales bacterium | reverse complement strand
CGCGACCCGGCAGGAGGCGGTCGGTCACATTGCCTGCGATGCCCGAGACCAGCAGTGCGGCGGCCACTTTTTGCATGACCAAAGGAAAGCCGCCACGCCGCCAGATGAACGTGATGACCACCATCGCCACTGTGGCGATGGTGGTGAAAATGAGGTTGGAATGTTCACCCCCATTGCCCGTGCCAAATGCCATTCCGGTATTGTGGACGCGCACTAGATTGAAAAACCCCGGGATGACGGGGCGGAAATCACCCAATTGGAAATTCTGGACGATGAGCCATTTGGTCCACTGGTCCAGAGCATAGAGAGGGAGAGTGAGCCAGAGCAGGTATTTCATGACGGTTCCCAATGGGACTGATCAGGCGGTCACCGCATCATCGCAGCGTTGGCAGAGATCGGGGTGTGCGGGGTTCCGACCCACTGATTCCTCATGGCGCCAGCAACGCGCGCACCGTGGGCGCTCGCTTGCGGTGGCGGTGGCGGCCCAGCCTCCCGGGGTGATCTTGACTTCCAGATCACTCACGATGAGGAATTCCTCCAGCACGGCGGGATCAGCAAGGGCGGGTGTCGCGACGCTCCCCTCTGGAGCCAGAAGAACCACGCGGGCTTCCAGGTTGCTGCCGATGATCTTCGCTTGACGAAGCTTTTCGATTTCAACCTGAACAGCGGTGCGCGCATTGAGGAGCTCTTCGACGATGAGGGTGGCCTCATTGCCGGCGAAGGCGGGATCCGGCACCGGAAAGGTTTCCAGATGGACAGAATCTTTGTGTCCGGCGCTTTCCCAAGCGTCCTCGGCGGTGAAGGCGAGGATCGGGGCGAGCAGTCGCGTCAGACTGTCCAGGATGCGCGCCATCGCCGTTTGCGTGGCCCGGCGGCGCGGACTGTCGGTGGCGTCGCAGTAAAGCCGGTCTTTGGTGATGTCCACGTAAAGGGCGCTCAGATCCACGGCGCAGAACTGGTTCACCGCAGCGAAGACGCGGCGGAAGTCATAGCGGTCGTAGGCTTCGACACACTCACGGATCAGCCCATGGAGTCGTTCCAGGATCCACCGGTCCACGAGGGTGAACGCAGCGTCAGGCACCGCGTCGCGCGGCGCGTCGTAGTCGTGGAGATTGGCCAGGAGGATTCGCAGGGTGTTCCTCAGGCGGCGGTAGGCTTCCGCATTCTGTTGGAACAGTTTGTCGGAGAACGGGACATCGTCTTTCCAGTCCACGCTGCTGACCCAGAGCCGGACAATGTCAGCCCCAAACTTGCCGACATAGTGCTCCGCATTGACCGGTTTGTCGCCGCTTTTGGAGAGCTTCTCGCCGTTGGTGTCGGTGACGAAACCATGGGTCATGACCGCCTTGTAAGGAGCCCGGTCCCGATGGATGATGCTGCACATGAGCGACGATTGGAACCAGCCGCGGTGCTGGTCGGTGGCCTCAATGTAGAGGTCCGCAATGCCACCGGCGCCGAGGTCGGGATGGCGCTCGGTGACGGCCATGCTGCTGCAGCCCGAGTCAATCCAGACGTCCAGGGTGTCTCCGCATTTGACGAGATCACCCGGCAGGCCGAGCATGGCGCACCATTCGGCATCGCTCTTCTCGAACCACAGATTCGTGCCGTGCTGCTCGATGAGGTCGGCGACCTTGCGGGCCACACTGGCATCGACGAGCGCCTCCCCGTCGGGCTTGAGAAAGACCGGCAAGGGCACTCCCCAGGTGCGCTGACGGCTGATGCACCAGTCGGGACGATTCTCCGCCGTGCCATAGATGCGGGCCTGTCCCCAGGGAGGGAGCCATTGCACATTCTGGATTTCAGCCAACGCGGCGGCACGGATGTCGTCGATGCTGAGAAAAAACTGCGGCACCGCGCGGAAGATGATGGGCGTCTTGCTGCGCCAGCAATGCGGGTAGTCGTGCTTGTAGTTTTCTTTTCCAACGAGCATGCCGCGGGACGCCAACAGCTTGATGATGGGGACATTGGCATCGAAGACCAGCATGCCCACCAAATCGGGCAGTCCGCATTCTTCGGTGAATTTTCCGTCATCATCGACCGGAGAGAGCAGACCGAGGCCGGCTTCCCGTCCCGCGATGTAGTCTTCCTTGCCGTGGCCGGGGGCGGTGTGGACCTGCCCGGTGCCGGTGTCGGCGGTGACAAAGGGGGCCAGGATGACCCGGCTTTCGCGGTCGAGGAACGGGTGTTGAGCCAGCGAACCGGCCAATTCCTTGCCGCTGAATTCCCGGGCTGACGCCGCATCGAGGACGAAGCCGGTCTTCTGGGAAAAACTTTCCAGCAGAGGCCGGGCGACCACGAACCGATCCTGCCGGCCGTCGGCATGGGCAAAATCTCCCACCACGTAGGTGAAATCGGCATGCACCATGATCCCGAGGTTGGCTGGCAGGGTCCACGGTGTGGTCGTCCAGATGACGAAGCTGCCGCCCAGTTCCTTGACCGGACCGGTCAGGGCCGGGAATTTGACAAAGATGGCCGGGGACGACTTTTCTTTGTATTCCACCTCCGCTTCCGCGAGCGCGGTTTTGGCCCCATAACTCCACTGCACGGGGCGCTGGCTGCGGTAGACGAGGCCTTTGTCCACTGCCGTTGCGAAAAAGCGGACAATGGCGGCCTCATAGTCGGCCGAAAGAGTGAGATAGGGGTGATCCCAGTCCCCGAAAACGCCCAGACGGCGGAAGGATTTGCGCTGGATGTCGATGAATTTGCGGGCGAATTCCTCGCACCGGCGGCGGATTTCCGGAGCATCGAGTCCGGCGGCTTCCCGGACGACTTTGAACTCGATCGGCAGTCCGTGGCAGTCCCATCCCGGCACATAGGGAGTCTCGAATCCGGCCATGGAGCGAGACTTCAGGACCAGGTCTTTGATGATTTTGTTCAGGGCCGTGCCCATGTGGACATCCCCGTTGGCGAACGGCGGACCGTCGTGGAGGATGAATTTGGGGGCGCCAGCCTCCCGGCGGCGGTCCTGAACGCGGTGGTAAATATCCTGCTCTTCCCATTGGGCCAGCCGCAAAGGCTCGCGTTCGACGAGGTTTCCGCGCATCGGGAACTCCGTCTGGGGCAGATGGATGGTGTCTTTGTAGGGGTTTTGACCCGCGTCGTCGCTCATGAAATGGGGGCTTGTCTGGGGAAACGGCGAGTGTAGCACCCCCCGGGGGCAGGGTCAAACGGCGTGGGAGCCTGCGGAGGCAGTCCGGACCGTTCAGGGTATCAATGCTGTGCCAAGAGTGCTCTCAGCTTCCCGCAAACCCCCTGGTGGGACGGATCCTCGGCTAGGTTGTTCATCTCCCCGGGATCGAGGGCTTCATTGGAGAGTTCCCGGCCTGCGGAGCCCTCCGGTCCCCATTCCGTGTATCGCCAACCGGCGGTGCGCACGGTCCGGCCGGTCGTGGCTGGCTCCGGGATTCTCCAGCAACGACAGCAAACTGACTCCATCCAGTGCTTTCGGCAGGGGCACTCCCGCTGCCTCAGTCACGGTCGGAAAAATGTCGATGAATTCCACCGGACTGCCGCACGACCGGCCCTGGCTGGCCGCGATCCAGGGGGCCGCCATGATCAAAGGAGCGCGGGTGGATTCCTCGTATAGGCTGTTTTTCCTCCACAAGCCATGCTCGCCCAGATGGAAGCCGTGATCCCCCCAAAGGACGACCCGCGTGGACTTGGCGAGGCCCAAGGCATCCAGCGCATCCAGCACCCGTCCGATCTGGGCATCGACAAAGCTGACCGTCGCATGGTAGGCGAGCACGCATTCCCGCGCTTGGAGCTCGGTGGTGCCGAAATTGGGCCAGACCGGGGTCGAAGCAAGGGCCGGTTCCGGGACCTGCTCTCGGTATAGCTGGGGAAGTGCGGGCAAAGTGGTGTGGTCCAACGCATAAAGGTTGAACCACTATTTCGGAGCAATGCTGGGGAGATGGGGGCAGTTAAAACCCGCCGCCAGGAAGAACCTTTTTCCGGCATTCTGCCTCAGCATTCGGATCGTTTCGTCCGCCACCTTGCCGTCCGGTAGCCGTGACGCCGGAACCATTGCGGCAAAGTGACCGCGTCGGGGAGGGCTTCGCGCAATCGGGTTCGGTTGTTGAGCACCCGGGTGTGGTGGGGGCGCAATCCGGTCAGTGCGGAAGCCCGGCTCGGGCCGCAGGAAGGATACTGGCAATAGGCCCGTTCAAAGAGGAATCCGTGTGCCGCAATCGGTCGATGTTGGGCGACTGGACCCGATCATCGCCATAACAACCCAGCCGGGTGTTCAAGTCATCGACCACAAGGCACAACACGTTCTTCCGCGGCCCGGAGTCTGCGAATGCCGACAGCGCACATAGGAAAGAGAAACCCAGCAGGAATATGAAAAAAAAGCGCGGCTTCATGGCGGGGGGAGGGGAT
>JADZAX010000160.1 GCA_020852405.1 Verrucomicrobiales bacterium | reverse complement strand
GCGGAAGCCTTGCTTTGGGTCCCGGACTGATCGTCGCGGCCACTCTGGGTCTGTGGTACAATGAGGGACGTTTCGACTATTTCGAAGCAGGTCAAAAAGCCGACATCATCCACTCCCCGGTGGAAGCTCCGCCAAGGGAACCCATCTGCCTTTCAGGACGCTTGAAGGAGTGCGTTGTGAACGGCAAGTATGTTGCCCGGTTTGAGGGTTACTACGCCGTATCCGAGATTGCGGAAATTTTTTCTTGGAAAAGATCATCGTCCCGCAAAAAAGGAACCAAGTGGTATCTCGGATGGCACTCCTCACTCCAATCCAACGAGAGAAACACCGGATTGAAGCGTCAACTGTCAGGCGGCACTTTGCGACCGAAATTCTATCAGATCGACGGTCTGTTGGTTCGCCCGGAAAAGCTGCATTTCGTCAATGATTCGATTGCGATTGAGACAGGATCCCTGCCCCTTTCGGAAAAAGCCAAACCACTGGGATTGAGTTACCATGAAGGGGCATGGTATCTGAGGAACCATCCCGGCAGTGAGGCCAAATTAGGGGATGAACGAATCCGCTACCAGGGAATACCGGCAACCGAGTCCGCCACGTATTTCGGTGCGATCGAACGCTCGGAAGCCGTGGGCAAACAATTTGAAATCGAGCAGAGCTATGTTTCCAAATGGATTCACAATGATGGCTTCTTGCACTATTTGGTGAACGGCTCCCGGGAGGAAGCCCTTCATTCCCTCAAGTCCCATCTTACCAGGATCACCTGGATCGTGCGCTCCATTGGAAGCATTCTTCTGATCGTAGGTTTTCTGATTTTCTTCAGTAGTTTCCTGCAGTTCCTGATCGCCATCCCATTCCTTGGGAACCTCGTCGAGGCCGGGGTCTTGATCGTCAGTCTCCTCATTGGTGGAAGTCTTGCCGTCCTCACCATCGTTTCCAGCATGGCCTATCATCATCCCAACACGGTGATGCCTGCCCTGGTAATTGGAGGAGCCGTGATCAGCTTCGTGTTCATCAAGAGCCGCAGCAGCAAGAAGAACGCCCTGAACCGTTTAAGGAATCACCAAGAACCGAATGGGACATCCGAATCCACTCTGTCAGATGACTCATGGATCGCCGGACCGGTCAAAGCCGCCTTCGGCAACCTCGTGAAACTGGCGATGGCGGACGGGACATTCGATGAAAAAGAAAATGACTACCTGGTGGCCTGGGCGAAAGAACGGGGTCTCTCGGACGAAACCCTGGAAGCCCTGTTCCAAGAGATCCAAAAAACTCCGGCCAGCGCCCTGCAGGCCACTACCATGCAGGACCTGTATTCCCTCGTCTCTTTGGCGCTGATTGACGGGCGGCTTTCGTCCAAAGAACTGCGCCACATCATCAACTTCGGAAAATTACTCGGCCTGAACCGCCTCCAAGTGAACGAGGTCATTGCCGGCGTCCGATCCGGGATCGCCTGATCGGGCTTTTCAAAAACGCTCTTCAGTTGCCTGCTTCCTGGGTCAACTGTGGTTTCACCAAATCAGGCACCGCCGGCTCCCGCGCCGGGGATTCTACCCTGTAGTAGAGAGTAATCTCCGCCTCGCAGTGGAGGGCGGCTGACGCGGGGTCGGTGGGAGGCTCGAGAACCAACCGGGTCACGCCACAGAAATGCTCCGGCGATTGCACTCGATGCAACCAGTCCACGACATCCTGCTCGGAAGCGTCCACCGCGACCTGGACAGTGGTCTGGTCAAAGTAAGCCGAAGCGTCACTGTCATCGGACTCCCCAGGGGAACCGGGGGCGATCAGTTCACGCTTGGCAAGCTTGACGCTGGAACCATTGGCAGCCGCTTCAACAAGAGCCAGCAGGCCAGCGCTGGCTTCCTGGCGCGAGGCGTGGCGGGGCAGATGGGCTTCCACCCATTCGTGTTGGCCTTCCAACCGGACGCGGTCATTGAGAAGGCTCTGCAAGGCTTCCACCTCCCCGCGCATCCGGACGGTTCCCTCCCGGAGGGACATCCAGCGGGAAAGGCCGGCTCGAACCCCGAAAAAAAGCACGACTGCAAAGAGCAGACCGCCAAAGAGACGCAGTAAAAATGATTCGCGGGAGTTCATCGTTGTCCGTTCAATTCAAAAGTGGCACTGCCTTCCGCCTGGATGGCCGGCTGGGGAAATTCCCATCGGTAACGCTGCAGCGCCGGGCTCTGCCCGACCTCGTCGAGAAAGCGGAGCGCCACCGGAGCGGATTCGGCCACCCCCTCGATCCGGGCACTGTCACGCCCCGTTTCCCACCGCGTGATTTGAACCTGTCCAGCACTGGGCAACAGGGCCACGCCACGCCACAATTCCAGAACCGAGGCCTCCGGATCCAGGGCTGGCGCCGCTTCCGCCCATTGGCGCTGATAGTCCTCCATCCTGGCCGCCTGCGGTTTGAGACTGGTATAACGCTCCCGCCACTGCTCGCCGACCCGGCTTTCCCAGCCGATCAGTCCGGTGAAGGCGAGAGCAATCACCCCCAGGCTGAGCGCCATGCCCAGAAGAACGCGCCGGCGCCGACGCCCCGCCTCGATAGCGGCCCGTTGAGCGGCAATCCGCAAGGGTTCCAGAGATCCGTCCCCTCCCCCGAGAGCGATGCCCGCAGGTCGCCGGGGAGCGGGCCGTGACTCCTCCCGGGTGGGAAGACCGGACCACGTCTGGACCTCTTGGGGACGGGCCTCTCCGGTCCACAGCACCACCTCCCGCAGTTCTTCGATCAATCCTCGGGTGGCCAGATTAACCGTGAGCCGACGGGCCTCCCCGACGGCGGCGGCATCCAAATGGCGGGACGACAGGACATCCACGTGGAGCAGTCCCTTGCTACCGGTGATGGCCAGAACCAATCGACCCAATTCCCGCCAAAAGATCCATGCCTGAAGGGGACAAGGAAGCAGATGCGGAGAACTGAGAACACGCTCCGGTGGCCGACTGCCCGTTCCTGGCACGCCGGGAAGCCCGGGAACCAGGGTTTCTGCGCGAACCAGGGTCTGCGCACCGCGCTTTTCGATCGGGTGAATAGCCAAGCCCTCCGGCTCCTCTCGCGTCAGCAGTCCCAACCGCTCCATCTGGAGCCTCACAGTGCCTGCCATTCCGACTGCATCGGGAGCATTGGAGAGGAGCGGCGCAGAATACACCGCCTGAACCGGCAACGCCAACGCCCAGGGAGCACGGGTCGGAGTGGGAAGCGGGGCACCCTCCTCAAAACGCTGGGCCAAAGTGAGTTCACCGCCGGCACCGCAACGCCAGCACTCCCAACGATCCTCTCCAGGCACAAACCAGGAGGACTCCGTCGGGGGACGGATGCTCGCGGTTTTCTGTGGGACACGGGAACTCATGGGTTGGTCAAAACTGGCAAAGGATACTCTTCGCGCTGCAAGAGTTGTCCGTCCCGCGAAATTTGCGCGATCAGAAAGTTCCAACGACCAAAACGTCCCAGACTTTCAATGCGTCGGGTGGCCCCTTCCAGCGTGAACTGTTCCATTTGTTCGGGTGTCACCGAGGCCCCCAGAAGGCCCAGCACCGCAGCCAGATCGGGTGCCGGAGGATCGTCCACCGTGCCCGGGATGCCGTCCCTCCCGCCCCGTGTCAGGACCCAGGACCCGGCACGGGCCCGTTGGGCTCCAGTGGTAGCGACGATCAGGTCGGCGGATGCTTCCCGCAGGTTAAGACGGCCATCTGACCAGAGGGTGAAGGCTTCGCGCCAACGCGGATTGGCAGCGGCCACGACGTCCAGGCCGGACACCAGGGCCACCTCGTCAAGGCTGAGAAAAGGCGCATTCGCCGGTCCCTTCCCTCCCCTCGCCTGATAGACGGCGTCCTCGGCACCATTGAGCCGAACCAAATCGTCCTTGTCCACCCAGTCCGCCAGGGAATCAGCCGCATGACTGGCATTCTGACCTTCCACACCCCACTCCAGAAACAACCGGCGGAGCACAGTGGTGTCGGACCTTTCCAGTAATTCGTTCAAAGGGAGCCGGGATTCTTCGCTGATCAGACGCACCGCATAGCTGCCTCCGTCCGGCATTTCCCGCCGCAGCAACGGATCACCGGCGTCAATCGCCGGGTGGGCTCCCACCGCGAGCCCCGACTCGGCAAGGTGCCTGGCCTCGGACTCCCCCCGCAGCGAGGTGACCCAGGCGCTGTCAAGAGTGACGAACTTGGCCAAGCCGAAAACCAGCAGGGCCAGCACACCCATCAGCCAAAGGACAGCGACCAACGCCGCCCCGTTCTGGGATCGGTGAAGGCTACGGTCAACGGGCGGCAACATGGGAGGGTGCGGGGGTGGGTTGATAAATCAGTCTTTCAGGAGCGGGACCGGAACGGGTTTCCAGGCGGAGCGCGAGCAATGTGGGGAGCCCCCGGGTCTCTGATTCCCAATGGTCCCCCCATTCTCCGGATTGTGCATCGCGGGCCTCCCAGACCAAGGAGTCGACCCCGCGGAGCAGGGGCACATCCCCCAGCACAGCCCCGTCACCGCCAAACCAAACGGCATGAAGCGAGGTCCCCTGGACACCCAGTTCAACGGCCACGGCATCCTCGAGCGCTTTCCAATGCAACGCAGGAGGAACCGGAGACAGGCGGAGCCCGTTCTTGTCGATGATCAGTTGGCCTTCCGGAGGCAACTCCGAAAGTAGACGGCGCACGAGGAGATTCAGGTGGGTCAGCCGCATTTCCTCAAGGCGCCTGTCCGTCGTGGACCGGGCGAGGTCAAACGATCCAGCGGCGATGCCATAAATGCCGGTCATCAGCGACAGCAGGAGGGCCAGCGCGAGCAACGTCTCCAGCAGGGTAAAACCCCGAAAAGGTCTGACAACAGTGAACTTCATGGCGTTACAGGAGGGGCGTGAACCACCTGTTCGAGACGGCGTTCCAGGTCGCCCGGGGAGAGGCGGGCGGTCGCAGTGATGCGGTAGAGATCGGTGAGGATTTCGCCTTTTTGATTGCGCAAGGGTTCGGGTGAGACTTCCACCACCAGGGAGACCCCGGAGGCATCGACTGGCAGCACCGAGCGACCGGGGGCCAGCGGCCGGATGGACGCCGTTTCGACGAGGGCACTTTCGAGCCGTCGCAACAGGAGGGTTTCCTGTTGGGCTTGGCGTGAATAGACCGCCAACTTTTGGAGCGCGGTGGCCAGAGCGGTGGCCACACTGGCAAAAAGGGCCAGTGCCATCAGCACTTCCAGCAGGGCAAATCCTGCCATTCCTCCCAGAAGTCGGAACTCGCCGCGAAGCCGAAATCTCATGAACCGGCCTCCAGGTTGGTGCGCTCTTCGGCCACGGCTCCCGTGAGAGGATCGAAATCCATTTCGAGAGAGGCCCCATTGATGGCGAGGCGCAGCGAAAGCGGTTCACAGAGCCCTGATCCGGAGAAATCCCAACGCTCCGCTTTGCCGGGGACCCTCCACCGGGATTCACCGACACGACGGACTTCCAACCGGGCCCCATTCCCTAGGGAGACCCAAGGGGAAGCATCCGCCGCCACCGCGTCGGCGCCGAGACGGAGGCAATGCGGACGCCGCTCCTGGACCGATTGCCAAAAAAGCTGCCTGGCGGAAGACTCGACCAGAGAGGCGGAACGACGGAGCCTCTTTTCGGGCCCCAAAGCGCCCACACCCAGCGCCGCCACGCCCACCACGAGCATGGCGAGGCCCAGGGCGGTGAGGATTTCGAGCAGGGTGTGCCCCTTCTGGAGATGGTGTTTCAAGACAAGAGGAGAAGTCTCAAAGATCCCAGTTGCCGATGTCATCCGGAGTGCCCGGCTTGCCATCGGGACCGTTCGAGGAGAGATCGAAACCTTTGGGGTCATGATTCCCAGGAAAAGAATACTGGTATTCGTTCCCCCAGGGATCGAGCAGCGGTTTCTTGAGGAATTGGCGCCAACTTTTGGGCTGGGGCTTGGATCCGGGGCGCTCCACCAGAGCTTGCAGCCCTTGGCGGCTGGTCGGCAGGGTCAACGACTGCGCCTCGTAGGCGCGCAGGGCCGAGGCCAACGTGTTGAGGTCCGCTTTGACTTTGGTTTCCTTACCGAAGTCACCCACCCCGACGAGGAAGGCGATGCCGGTCCCGGCGAGGAGTGCGATGATGCCGAGGACGAGCACCATTTCCATCAGGGTGAATCCTCCCTGTTTTCGTTTGGTTGTGTGTTTCATGGCTGGATCGTTATTTGCCCGTGGAACCGAGCGCGGAGACAGTTTGAAAAATGGCGGAAACCATGATGTAGGCCATGACCCCGGTCATCGCGGCCATGAGCAGAATGACGGCCGGTTGGACAAAGGCCGTGAGCCGTTCGATACGGCGGTCCATTTCCCGGCGGAAACGGTCGGAGGCGCGGCTCAAAGCCCCCGAGAGATCTCCCGTTTGCTCTCCCACGGCGACCATGTCGACGAGAAGAGGCGGGAACTCTCCGCTGCGCTCCAAGGCCCTGGAAAGAGGCATCCCCTCATCCACCGCACGACTGAGCGATTCCACCCGGTTGCGGAGGTGGCGGTTGTCCACCGCGGCATTGGCCAACCGAAGGGCCCGGTTCAGCGGCAGGCCATTGCCCACCAAGGTTTGCAAGGTCTCCAAAAACAGAACGTGAAACCTCGCCCGCCAGGCCGCCCCGAATACCGGCCATTTCAGGCGGAAGGCATCCCAACTGACTCGGGACGTGAGCGACCACTGCCAGGCACCGATGCCCAGCAATAGCGCGCCTCCTGCCCACACCGGCCAGGTCCGCTTGAGAAAATCCGCTCCATCCAGAATCATCTGGGCTCCCACCGGCAGAGAGCCCCCTGTGGAAGCGAGCAGATCGGTCAGCTTGGGAATGAGGAAGACAATGAAAAGAACCGCCACCCCGATGGCGGCGACCATCAGGAAAGCGGGATACACCAGGGAAACCAGAATCCGCGAACGCAGTTCCCGCATTGCCGAAAGATGGACCGCTTGGCGCTCCAGAACCGGCCCGAGGGCTCCACTGGCCTCACCGGCAGCGACCAAGGACCGGTAGAGTTCATCAAAGGACGGGGACGTTTTCTGCAGCGCGGTCGAGAGCGGCTGGCCTTCTCGGATCAACTCGCGCACGGCACCGGCCACCTCTTTGAGCGAGGACAATTCACGACGCCGTTCCATGGCAGAGAGCGCCTGGTCAAGTTGCATCCCGCCTTTGAGCAACTCCGACAATTCCTCAGTGAACAATGACAGCTGGGACTGCGAAAGACGCCCCCCACCCTTGTTTTTTCCGTTGGACCGGGTGGGCACAGCTCCCCGGACCTGCGGTGCCGCAACGGCCCCGGACTCCCGGAGCGCGACCGGCTGCAGACGTCGCCGGTCCAGAAGACGGCACGCCTCGGCGCGATCGGCGGCTTCCAACTGCCCCGTCGCTAGAGCGCCATCTTCGCCATAGGCGGTGTATTCGTAACTTGCCATGGAGTGGGATTAAATTGTTCGTAGTCGTCCGAAGTGTCCATGCCTTCGCTCATGGTCGCGCTCAGCACTTCATGAACGGTGGTCTCGCCAGCGAGGGCTTTGCCAATGCCGTATGTCCGCATCGAGATGAATCCATCCTGCGCCGCCTGCTGCCGCAAGGTTGCCTCGTCCGCGCCGGCAGAAACGAGCGCCCTCAGGGCAGGCGTGACGAGACAGATCTCATAAATCGCGAGCCGTCCCTGGAACCCAGAGCCACGGCAAGCCAGGCAGCCTTTTGGCAGGAAAATGTTCTGCTCCGCGGAGGTGGGAAACCCCAGAGCCCGGAGATCCTCGGCCTCCATGGTGTGGGGTTCGCGGCATTTCGGACAGAGGCGGCGCACCAGACGCTGGGCGATGAAGGCGCGCACGGCGGTGCCGATGAGAAACCGTTCGACCCCCATGTCGACCAGGCGGGTGATGCCGGAGACGGCGTCGTTGGTGTGCAGGGTGCTGAACACGAGATGACCGGTCAGAGCGGCCCGGATGGCGATTTCGGCGGTTTCCAAATCGCGCATTTCACCTACCATGACCACATTGGGATCACCGCGGAGAATGCTGCGCAGCCCACGCGCGAAGGTCAAACCGATGTCGGGCTTGACCGCGATCTGAACGACCCCGGGCAGCTTGTTTTCGACTGGATCCTCGATCGTCACGATGCGACGTTCTGCGGTGTTGATACGGGAGAGGAAACTGTAAAGCGTGGTCGATTTCCCCGATCCAGTTGGTCCGGTGACGAGGACAATGCCGTTGGGCAGACTGAGGAGCCGGTCCACCGTGCGGCGCAACGCGGCATTCAAGCCCAGGCGGTCAAGAGAAAAGGTCTCCTGTCCGAGCAGTCGGAGACTGATGCTCTCGCCTTCAACGCTGGGAATGGTGGCGACCCGGACGTCGATCGAGCGTCCATCCAATGCCAAAGCCATGCGACCATCCTGAGGTAGCCGCTTTTCGGCAATGTCGAGACGCGCCATGATTTTGAGACGCGAGATCACCGAGGCCTGGTGTGCCTTGATGGTCTCCGGAACTGGGACCTCCTGGAGAATCCCGTCGAGCCGGTAACGGATGCGCAGTTGGTCCGCCATGGGCTCCAGATGGATGTCCGTCGCCCGAAGTTCCAACGCTCCACGCAGGATCTGGTTGACGAAAGTAACCACGGAAGCCTCATCATCCCCAGTGTCGTCAAGAATCAGAGTCTCTTCTAAATCAAAATCGTCCCCGCCCTCACCGTCATGCAGAATGCCCTCAAAAGCCTCCGCCCCTACTCCATAAAGCGACTGAAGCCCCGCTGCCACCGATGCTCTCGTGGCCACCTCCCAGCGCACCGTCGGGCCGGGTAACCGGGCGGCCACACCGCACCGGACCAAATCACAAGGATCATAGGTGGCAATGGACAACGTTCCCCCTTGAAGAGTTGTCTCCAACCGGAGTGGCAGCAGGTGATGCTTCAGGGCAATGTCACTCGGCAGGGCACGGCGAAGGGCCCGCGCAGTGGCATCATCCCATTCCTGGGATCCATTCCACCAAGGCAGCCCCAGCCCCGAAGCGAGACGCTGCAAAAATCCCTCCTCATCCACCATCTTGGATTCCAATGCGGTAAGAACAGGCGATCGTTGCCCGGCACCTTGCGACAGGAGCGATTCCAGGGCGCCGACATCGCGGCACCCGGACTCCCGGGCGAGATCGAGGAAAAGGGCAATCATTTGACAGTTCTGATATTTTGATTAAAATTATCATAAATTCCAAATTGAGCAACGATTTTCCAATTTCTGGGCAGAGGACGTGTCCCCCGCCCTTCCCGGTTCGCCGCTCTTCCCGGAGCGCGCGGTGCCCCCTTTTGGCGGCCTGGTTTCTCGGATGCTGGCTGTCTCTCTCCGCCGCCGAGGATCCGCCCCCGGTCACTCCGCATCCTTTGGCGCGATACGAGGCCCTGTGGACCAAGTCTCTTTTCCGTCCCAAAAACCAGACCAATTCGGCCGCACCAAGCCGTTTTGTCCTCGTTGGCATAATGGAACTGGAGGGCCACATGCAAGCCGGTCTTCGGGAGGCTGCGACAGGGAATCTCTGCCAGGCAACTCCTGAGGCCGATGGGCAAACCCAGCCGAAGCTCATTCAGACCCTGCCGGGTGGCAGCCCGGGTGAGACCATGGTTGAAATAGAGTTTCACGGTCAGCGTTTCAAGGCCGGCTATGCCAAAACCGGGGAAACCAGCGAAGAATCGCCCTCACCATCCGTCCAGATCCCGCTGGCCGTCCCCATAGACAACATCACCGCACCAGTTTCCTCTGTACCGGTGCCCCGCACCAGAGTGGAGCCACAACGGTCGTCGTCTCTCATCGCTCCAGTACCCTCTCATGGAGCCCCAAACCAGACGAAGCAGCAGCCCGTGCCCCAGATCACGCCCGCCACTCCCTCTCAACCGGTACCGGTTGAGGAACCTCTGCTCATCGAACCGCCCCCGGGAGTCCGATGACTCCCCCACCCGCGCCGAAGACTGTCTCGCGGGCTTGTTTGGACATGGTCAGCACCGCAGGATGGGTCATCCGTCGATCAGGTGAAATGATCTGGTAGGTTTCCCGGACAGATTCCGCAGTGCCGAGGTGCTGCAAGTCATATCTGGTCCCGGCCTCATGAAGGGCGACCATCGGCAACGCGATCACCCCAACGCCGCCCGCCGCAAAGACTTTCATCAACGCAGGATCATCGAACTCCGCCACAACCTCCGCCTCGACGCCCTGCTCGCGCAGCCAGGCATCCAGCGCGCGACGCAGCAGACTGCCCTGGGATGGCAACAACAGGGGCTGACCGCTCAGGGAAGCCGGAAATCCTTTGTGCAGGGCCTGGAACGAGGGGGCGCCGAAAAATCCAATCGAACAGGAACCGAGTTCTTGTGAAAAAACCCGAAGACGGGCGCCACTTGGCGGTGGTTCGCTGGCAAGGATGACATCCAAACGATGGGCCGCAACCAACCCGAGTAAATCATCCATTTTCCCCTCTGTGATGGCCAGACGGAATGCCTGAGGACCGGTCAGGAGGGGAGCCAAAATCTGGTGGGCCACCAGTTTGGGAACCGCGTCGGTGAGCCCGACCGAAACCCGGGGCCGGGATGCCGGGGCGGCCCCTTTCAGCGCACCGAGCATTTCCTGGCCCAGCCCGAAGATTTCCTCGGCGTAGGTAAATGCCAACGCCCCCTCCTCGGTAAGAGCCAGTCCGCGCCCGCTCCGTTTGAACAGGGGGTACCCCAGATCAGATTCCAACTGTTTGATTTGGGTCGAGATGGAGGGCTGGGAAACGTGCAGCATCTCCGATGCACTCCGCAGGCTTCCTGCTCGGGCCACGGCCCAAAAATATTGCAAATGATGGTAATTCAGCCAGTCCATGGGTGGTGGGTCACTATTCTTCCATTTTTTGGAAGTTTCACATAAAAAAGAAGATATAGCCTAATTTCAAAATCAGCGTTCCTTGATCCTGCGAACCGGAAGAATGGAACCTGGTTCGAAACCACCAACAAAACCTCAACCACCTCCGACACACCTCCTATGAATGGCATGATCCTGCTCCTGTTTCTTGGAACCATGGGCCTGTCCTTGTGGGCCACTTTCCGGGTTAAGTCAGTCTATCAACGCTACCACCAAGGCGGCACCCTTTCGGGCCTCACCGGAGCTCAAACCGCACAGCGCATCTTGGCGGCCGCAGGCATCCGCGACGTCAGCGTGGTGGCGGGCGAAGGACTGCTCTCCGATCATTACGATCCGGCCCACCGGCGCCTCGTGCTCTCTCCTGAGAACTACCACGGGGTTTCACCGGCGGCCCTTGGAGTCGCCGCGCACGAGGCCGGTCATGCCCTCCAGCACCAGGCCGCCTATGCCCCGCTGCAGTGGCGCATGTCCGCAGTCGGCGCCGCCACCATCGCCAATCAGGTGGTGCTTTGGCTCCCGCTGCTGGGGCTCTTCACCGGGTTCATCCAAGCACCGCTGGCAATGGCCATCGTGGCTGTCGGTTGGGGCGTTTTGATGCTCTTCAATCTGGTCACGCTTCCGGTGGAGTTTGATGCATCGCGCCGCGCCAAAGCCTGCCTCTCGGGAATGGGAATCATCCGGACCCCGGAGGAAAGCGATGCCGTCAACCGGGTGCTCAATGCGGCCGCTTTCACCTATGTCGCGGCCTTCCTGACCACCCTGGTCTATTTCCTCTGGCATCTGGCCCCCTTTCTTCTGGGACGCTCGGATGACTGACAACCCAAACCAAAACCAAAACCCATAACCACATCGAACCATGATCATCAAACTCGCCTACGCCGGATGTGAACCCCGCAAAAGCTTCGAGCCCGTGCTGCTTCGAACGCTGGAAGGGTTCAAAGATTCCCTCCCAGCCGAAGAAGTGAGAGTCCGCGTCGCGGCCACCGAAGGCCAAAGTCCTCCCTATGGTCTCCGGGCACAGTTCGTGACGCCGGGGCCCGACTATGTCGCGGAAGGCCGCGATCACACCCTGCCGGCAGCCCTACGCAAGCTCGTTCTCGATCTGCTACGGGTGATCCGGCAGCGCACCGACAAGCAAGTCCGACGCAAAGACAAGCGGAAGACCGGAGCCGCCCGGGGAGTCAAATCCTCCTACCGGGGTTGACTCCGATCCAGACATGGCCACCGTTCTGCGGGAGCATCCAGGACCGGTTGACTGGTCCTGGCAGCCCCGGGGGACGGTGGCTCATCATTTCCAAGTTTGCGGGATGCCCGGCAGATGGTATGAGCGGGGATGATCTCGCGACTGTTGCTCCTCCTGCTTTTGCCCGTCGCCCATCTGGCGGCGGAGACTGATCTGGCCCACGCGCTAACTCTGGGGAAACGCACTGAAGGAAAAATCTTCGGAGACCGTGTCGAGGTCCACTTCCCCACGGAAGGAGACCTCGCTTGGTTCAAAGTCAACGGAGCCAAGGAGGAGGAATGGTATTCGCTTGATCTGACAACCGGAGCGAAACAGGCGATCTCAAAGGACAAGGTGCCGCAATGGAAACCCAAAGTCCTCAGTCCGGTGGAGGCGGGTCGCTCTCAGGGCAATGGAGAAACCACCACCATCAGCTTCAAAAATGACACCTCCGGAGCGGTCCGGTTGTTCTGGCTCAATTTTTCCGGGAAAGCCGTCCTGTACGGTGAAGTGGCCTCTGGCAAGGAGGCTTCGTTCAGCACTTTTGCCGGTCATGCCTGGCTGGTTAAAGATGGTGGGGAGAAACCACTTGGCGTCTATCTGGCCGGTCCGGATCCCTGTCTCGCGATCATCAGTCCGGGATCCAAGGTTGCAGACTCAGGCAGACCTGCCCCCCGCGGAACCCCGGCCTGGCGGATCCTGCTCCATGATCACAATGTTTTTGCTCGGCCGGAAAGTGGCGGCGAAGAATTTGCCCTGACCCGGGACGGCACTCAAAAAAGCCCCTACTCAGGCCCGGTGGTTTGGAACACCGCAGGCACTCACGTGACGCTCTTCCACACGGAAACCGTCACGGAACGGCTCGTGGACCACGTGGAATCTTCGCCCAAAGAGGGTTTGCAGCCCCGTCACACGACCCAGTCATACGCCAAACCCGGAGATCCCATCGCGCATCCCAGAGTTTGTTTGTTTGATGTGAAAGCCGGGAAGCAGATCCCTGTCAGCGACGCCCTTTTCCCCACCCCATGGAGTCTCAACCATCTGGAAGCAGGTGCGGACGGACAAACATTCCGCCTTCTCTACAATCAAAGAGGACACCAAGTCCTCCGTCTCCTGGAGTTAAATCTCGCGGGAACTGTCAGGACCTTGGTGGAAGAATGCCCGCGGACCTTTGTGGACTACACCAACAAAGTTTGGCAACATTTTCTTCCCGGAGAGAAGGAATTTCTCTGGATGTCCGAGAGGGACGGTTACAACCACCTCTACCAGGTGACCACCGCCAGCGGAAAAATCACGCCGATCACGACAGGCCCATGGATGGTTCGCCGGGTGAATCGGGTCGACGATGCGGCTCAGCAGATTTGGTTCACCGCCATGGGGGTTCATCCCGGGCAGGATCCCTATTACCAGCATTGTTGCCGGATCAATTTCGACGGCTCCGGTCTCACCATACTGACCGAGGGGGACGGCACCCATGTCTGGGACTTTTCGCCGGATGGCAGATACTTGGTGGACCGCTGGTCGAGAGTGGACCACCCCACCGTGACGGAGCTACGCTCGGTGCGGGACGGAAAGTTGATCACTGAACTCGCCCGGGGAAATTGGGATCGTCTCAAGGAAACGGGGTGGCAGCCTCCCGAGCGCTTTGTGGCCAAAGGCCGCGATGGCAAGACCGACATTTACGGCATCATTTGCCGGCCCACCAACTTTGATCCGTCCAAGAAATATCCGGTGGTGGAGAAAATCTACGCCGGTCCCCACGACTTTTTCGTCCCCAAAAATTTTCGTCTTCTGACCCACGAT
>JADZAX010000159.1 GCA_020852405.1 Verrucomicrobiales bacterium | reverse complement strand
TCTCGCGACCGGTTTCGGCAAAACGGAATTGGTGGCCTACAGCCTGGAAGGCTCGGGAGCTCCGCAGGAAATCTGGCGCCAGAAGAAAGCCATCCCCCGTATGCCTTCCCCCATCCTCGTAGGACCGAATGTCTATGTGGTGAACGACTCGGGCGTTCTCTCCTGCTTTGATGCGGCAACCGGAGAAGCACATTACCAAGAGCGGATTGGAGGGAACTTCGCCTCGTCCCCGCTGTATGCCGATGGCAAACTGTATCTCGGCAGCCAGGAAGGCGTGATGCTGGTTCTGGCTCCCGGACCAGTTTACCAAAAACTGGGGGAGAACACCCTCGAAGGCGCCATCATGGCCTCTCCGGCTGCCGTGGGACGGGCGCTGTATTTGCGGACGGAGCATGCCATGTACCGTCTGGAAAAGAAACCATGAGGCTGTTTCCATCGTCATCGAGTCTGCGCCGGGTCTGTTTGATGGCCTCGCTGCTCGTGTTGGGCGTCACGGCACCAGTCCGGGCCCAGTTCACGCTGCCGGGGATGGGGGATTCTGAGACGCCTTCGGAACCCGCCCCCGGACTTCCCCGGGAGGTTCCCGCCGATCTCATTGAACCGCAGCTGCTTCAGCGGGAAGGTCCGGCGGAGAAGTTTGCCCGGATTTTCAATGCCGAGTTGCGGGACGTGGAGGAACGCCAACAACAGATCGTGGATCAATTGAAATTGCTTCCGGACTTCCGCCAAACCGCGCTCAAGCCGGTGGAATTTGGCTACCACAGCGGGATCTCACGGACCCGGCCGAAGTGGGTCCAGGTCGATCTGGGCGAGACTGTCAGCCCCGACGCCGTGGCGGTGACCCCGGTCACGGTCGCTTTGGACCGTCGCACCGAAATCGGCTACGGCTTTCCCCGGAGTTTCCGGCTCGACATCTCTGATGATGCGGAGTTCCGGACCTATGAGACCCTGGCCGAATACCGTGCCAAAGACCGCAACGAGGCCCGGGAGGCGCCCTTTTTTGCCGAAGTCAGTGGCATGAAGGGCCGCTATGTCCGGCTCACGGCGTTCCAGCTTTGGCAGCCGGGAGAAGGCCGCACCGGAGCCCCGGTCCTTGCGTTGGGGGAACTCTTCGTGCTCAAAGGGGATCGCAATCTCGCGGCCGGCCGACCGGTGCGCTCGTTGGATACCGCGGAGCAGGCATCGCTCTGGTCCCGCGCTTACCTCACGGATGGCCGCACTTCCCTGGGGTTGCCGCATCGTGCCGAAAGCAGTCCCAGCTCGGGGTTCCAGAGCCAGACGACCGAAAAAACCAAGGAATCGTGGGTGCAGATCGACCTTGAGGAATCCGTTCCGGTCAATGAGATCCGCCTCATTCCAGCCATCCCGGAGGACTTTGTCTTCGGGCTCAGCTTCAACTTTCCACTGACCTTCCGTGTGGAAATTTCAGACAATCCCGACATGCTAAAGGCGGACAAGCTGGCCCAGTTTGTCGCCGGCCAGCTCACCGAGCCGGGCAACAACCCGGTCGTGATTTCCGTCAAGGAAACCCCCGGCCGCTACCTCCGGCTCACCGTGGAGCGCCGCACGCCGGTCCCCATTTCCTTTGCCCTGGCCGAGCTCCAGGTGTTTTCTGATCAACGGAACGTGGCCGAAGGCAAGACCGTGATGGCTCCCCATAGCATTGAGGAAGGGAAATGGTCCTCCAAATTCCTGGTCGATGGCTTTGACAGCAGAAATCGGCTCTCCGGCTACCAGGAGTGGCTCAGTGCGCTGAAGGTCCGGGGGGAGAGCGTGAGAGAGTGGCGGGATCTGGAGTCGCGTCATGCCGGGCTGGTGGATCGCACGGTGGAGCGCGGCGTCCGCTACGGTGGATTGGGACTGGGGGGCACGGTGGCCCTGATTCTCCTGATGCTGGGACGGTCGCGGGTGCGGCGGAGAAAGGATCTGGAGTCGCTCCGTCAGCAGATCGCAAGTGATTTCCATGACGACATCGGGAGCAATCTGTCCAGTATCGCCCTGCTGGCGGAGTTGGGGGAAAGTGAAGTCCTCGACGATCCGGAGGCCGCCCGCGAGGAACTCCAGGAGATCAAGGACACCGCCAAGCGGACCATCCAGTCCATGCGGGACATTGTCTGGATGATCCGTCCGGTGGAGGAGACCTGGAAGGAAATGTTGGCCCGGCTCCGGGAGACGGCGGCCTCATTGCTCAAAGCCCATGTCTACCGCTTCGACCTCAGTGGACGTTTCGATGACGATCTGCTCCCCCTGCAGTTCAAGCGCGACTTTTTCCTCATCTACAAGGAAGTGCTCAACAACATCGTGAAACACGCCCAGGCCACCCGGGTCCAGATCGAACTGGAAGCCGCCCGGGGACGGCTCACCCTCAGGGTCACCGACGACGGCCGGGGGTTTGACAATCTTGAGAAAGGCTTCAAGGAAGGCAACGGATTGTCGAACCTTCGACGGCGCGCTCACCACATTGGAGCCAATCTCAAAGTGAAAAGTAAGAAAGGCGAAGGCACGACCGTGCAGTTGACGTCGCCACTACCATAGCCTAGGTAAAGAAGAGTCAGATGAACCCACCAAGATCATGAGCGATACCGAAACCCCCGCCACCGAGGAAAAGGCCCCGACCCGTATCTGGGTCATTGAGGACAACGAAACGCTGCGGAAGACCGTGGCGCGGGTGCTCAGTCGCCAAAAGGACATGAAGTGCACCCGGGAGTTCGACCGTTGCGAGGACGCCCTGCTGACGTTGAAACACGGGGAGCGGGTCGAAGTCATCCTGCTCGATCTGGGACTCCCCGGAATGGGCGGACTGGAGGGGATCCGGCACATCAAGGCCGCCTTTCCCGCCATCGAAATCCTTGTCTTCTCGGTGTTCGAGGACAACGAGAAGGTTTTCAATGCAATCTGCAATGGCGCATCCGGTTATCTGCTGAAAACCTCCAGCATGGGGGAAATTCCCAACGCCATCCGTGACATTCTGGCCGGGGGCGCGCCCATCAACGCGCGGATCGCCCGCCGGGTGCTTGACATGTTTGGACACCTTTCACCAGTGGGGCACGACTATGGTCTGACCGAGCGTGAAAAGGAAGTGCTGGAGCAGATGGTTGCCGGATTGACCAAAAAGGAAATCGCCGACCAATTGAATCTCAGTTTCCACACCGTCGACAAACACATCCGCGGCATTTACAGCAAACTCCACGTCAACACCATGACCGGTGCCGTGGCCAAGGCGCTGAAGGAAGGTCTGTTGAACGGCTGATCCTGCCTTCGGCTTGTTGGTTTACGTTTCCCGGACCGACCTCGGACCTGCCTCGATGGCAGGCCGGGGAAGCGGTTTCCGAGGTGGATATCCAGGATTGCAGCGGGGTTGTTATCCCGCGCTGCCCAGTTTTTCCCGCACTGCCTAGGCGGGATCGGCACGCTGAGAGCGCGCCCGCAGGTCACTGCCAGCTGGCAGGACGGGAGGCCCACTCCGTCATTGTTTGGCGATTTTGAAGAGCTTTGACTCCGTGCGCAGATAGAGGGCCCCATCGGTCACTCCCATGGACGCCAGGCCGTATTCACCGATCTGGTTTTCGCCGACCTTTTCAAATTTCCGCCCCGGTTTGACCACCGTGCAGGCACCTTCGCCACTCTGGAAGAGAATGTGTCCACCGACATACAGCGGGGAGGCGGAGTAACTGCCGGGAGACAGCCGCTCCTGCCAGACGGAATCACCTGTTTTGGCATCCAGACAGGTGCCGACTCCGCTGTCATCGTTCATGAAAAGCAGGTCGTCGATGATGAGAAAGGACGATTCTTTGGGCACGTTTTTCTCGTGTTTCCAAGCCAGATGAGTGTCGGTGACATCGCCCGTTCCTCCCACCTTCACCGCATACAGGGTGGCTTTGTCGAAGCCGGAGCTGACATAGATCATGCCATGGGCGAACACCGGGCGCGGCACCACGGAGTATCCCTCACCGTAGCGGAAGCGCCAGATTTCTTTGCCATCGGCCGGATTGTAAGCGACCACCGCGCCACTCGCCGGGCTGATGATCTGCTCCTGCCCGTCGACGGTGATCAGGAGAGGCGTGCTGAAGGAGAAGTGGCGCTTCACGTCCACCGCGCGGTCGGTTTTCCAAACGACTTCGCCGGTGGCCTTGTTCAGGGCGACAATGAAGGGGGCCTCCTTGCCGTCCGAAGAAAAGACGAGTTTGTCGCCCACCAGGATGGGGCATCCGCCATTGCCATGAACCGGTGAGTAGGTCAGGGTCGTCTGGCGCCACAGCACCGTGCCCTTGTCCGCATCGAGGCAGGCGGTGCCGTCATGGCCGAAGTGGACATAGACCTTGCCGTCCTCGACCAATGCGGTCGGGCTGGCGTGGGTGTTTTTCTTGTGGATGCGGGTTTGAGGCCCTCCCTTTTGGACGAAAACCTCGACATCCCAGACCGGGGCCCCCGTGGCGGCATCAATGGCGAGAGCCCGCAATTCGCGGTCGGTGGTTGGGGAGTCGGGATTTTTCTCCACCGCGGTGGTCAGGTAGACCCGGCCGCCCACAATCACAGGGGAAGACCAGGCTTTGCCTGCGATCGGAGAAACCCAGGCAACACCCTTTTTCTCGCTCCATTCCAACGGCACGTCTTTGGCATCCGAAATGCCCTGGCCTCCCGGACCGCGGAACTGGGGCCAGTCCGATGCGCTGGCCCGGGAGCCGCACGCGATGAGTATCAAAGGGAAAACGAGGCGAAGAACGTGGCTTTTCATGCGGCTCAGAACCTCGCCTGCTGTGTCATTCCCGCAAACAACGAGCGTTGGCGCGTTCGCGCCATCAGGGAATCCATCATTGATTCGCTCTGACGCGTGCCGTTTAGTCGAGGCCGGAGATCGTAGAAGAAACCGGTCCCTTGCATCAACCCTTCGTTCAAAGACCATGGAAAAACTCAATCGTCGAAAATTCATCCGGGGGGCCGCGGCTGCCGCGACCGCCTTTGGATTCCAAGTCGTGCCCAGCCGGGTATTCGGTGCGAATGACCGCCTCGTGCTCGCGGGGATTGGCACCGGTGGCAAAGGGGCCAGTGACATCGAAGGTTCCTTCGGCGCCGGCTTTGAAATCGGGGTGTTGTGCGATGTGGTCAACGCCGAGAAATACCCCAACCTGGACGGCCGGGCCAAGGCCATCGGCGGCACCCGCAAAAAATTCCCCAACGCCCGCTTTTATGAAGACTGGCGCGAGATGCTGGAAGCCGAAAAAGGCAAGGTGGACGCCGTCACCGTCTCGACTCCCGACCACGTGCATGCCTTCGCCTCCATCGCCGCGATGCGTGCCGGCATGTCGGTCTATTGTCAGAAGCCGCTTACTCATGGCATTTGGGAAGCCCGGGCCATGACCAAGGTCGCCTCCCAAACCGGCGTCGTCACCCAGATGGGCAACCAGGCCCACGCCGGACAGCACATGCGCCGCATGGTGGAGTTGGTGCGTTCCGGCATCATCGGCGATGTCACGGAGGTCCATTGCTGGACCAACCGCCCCATCTGGCCGCAGGGCATGGCCGCCTTCCCCGCCGGTGAGGAAGCCCCCAAGCACATCAACTGGGATCTCTGGCTCGGGCCGGCCCCGCAGCATGACTACAATGAGAAAATCATGCCGTTCAACTGGCGCGGCTACTGGGACTTCGGACCCGGGGCGCTGGGTGACATGGCCTGCCACGTCATGGACATGGCCTACTGGTCTCTTGAACTGGGCTCTCCCACCAGTGTTTCCGCCGAGCATGGCGGGGCCACCGAAGTGTCTCCTCCGGTCTGGGCGACCATCACCTACGAATTCCCGGCCCGCGACAAACGCCCGCCGGTCAAGTTCGTCTGGTATGACGGCAACATGGACGCGGTCTTTGATGAGAAGACCTGGAAACTTGTCAGCAAAGACAACCCCAACTCCCCGCCGAAGGAACCCAACCAGCCGCCCAAAGACATCACCGAAGGCCAGCCGATCGATGAAGGCAAGGGCTACGGCACGATCATGATCGGCAGCCGGGGCAAGCTCTGGTACCAGCGCGACAAGGACAACTGGATGGTCAAACCCTCCTCCATCCTCGACGGGGCGAAGTATGTCGAGCCGTTCATCCCGCGGGCCCGGGGACACAATCCCCACAACGAGTTCTACGACGCCGTCAAGGCGGGCGATCCCAAGATGGCGCTGAGCGGCATCCACCAGTCCGGTCCTTTCACCGAAATGGTTCTGCTTGGCAATCTCGCGATCCGCGTCGGCAAAAAGATCGAGTGGGATGCCGCCAATCTGAAATGCCCGAACGCTCCCGAAGCGGACCAGTTCATCAAACGGCAATACCGTTCCGGCTGGGATCTCAAGGTCGATCTCTGACCGGCAGACCCTTGCTGAAAGGTGCCAAGCCCGGTTCTCCCTTGGTGGGGAGCCGGGCTTTCTTTTTGGGCTGGGCCGGGATGATTCCGCCGGCTCAGCCTGCCGGAGGGAGCTCGGCAGCAAAGTTCGCCTCGATGGAGAGCCCCGCTTCCAGGCGCTCCAGATAGTCGGCCCGGGGGATGTCGAGGCAGCCGAAGGTCTTGAGGTGGTCGGTGGTCCACTGGGTGTCGAGCAGGATGAACCCCCGTTCCTGAAGCCGCTCCACCAGTGCGACGAGGGCCACTTTGGAGGCATCGGTGCGGCGGCTGAACATGGACTCGCCGAAAAAGACCCCGCCAATGGCGACTCCGTAAAGACCGCCGACGAGGACGCCGTCCTGCCAGGTCTCCACCGAATGGGCCCATCCCAGATCGTGGAGACGCGTGTAGCTGTCCTTGATGATGCGGCTGATCCAGGTCTGCTCCCGTTCGGCACAGCCGGTCATCACGTCGCCAAAGGCGGAATTGATCCGGATTTCGAACGGGTTCTTGCGCAGCCGGCGTTTCAGGCCATGGGGACTGTGGAAGGTGTCGAGCGGCAAGATGCCGCGGGGATCCGGTGAGAACCAGCCGATTTCCCCCGTCTCGTCCATCGCCATGGGAAAAAGGCCGGCCCGGTAGGCCGCCAGGAGCAGGCTTGGGCGGATCAGTCCAGCTTCGTTGTAGATGGATTCCGCCATGGTGGTCAGACAGTGAAACAACAGTGGCCAAAATTGCAACCTTCGGTTGGGTGAAATTCTGACTGCCGGGGCCTGCCAGTGAAGGCTTGCCTGACCCCTCCGGGCATGGTTTGGTCCCGGATGCCTGTCACCCCCATCCGTGCCCTCTGGATCGATTGGATCCTGCCCTTGACGCTGCTCGGCGCTCTGGCGGCATGGATGGCTGCGGGCGACCGGGAACTCGCCTGGGAGAAAACCTTCTACGGGGCTGGTCTGGCTCCCTGGCCGGAAGGAGAGACCTCAATGGCCCGGTGGATCTACCGATTCGGTCCTCTCCCCGCGTTGCTCTCCGGCGTGGTGGCGGTGCTCGTGCTGATTGCCGGCTACCGGTGGCCCCGTTGGGCGGCCTGGAGACGGGTCAGTTGGTTTGTCCTCGCCCTGCTGGCGGTGGGGCCGGGGCTGGTGACGAATGCCATCCTGAAAGACCATTATGGACGGCCGCGTCCCCGGGAGGTCGATGTCCTCGGCGGTGTGGAGCCCTACGAACGGTTTCTCCAACCTGATCCGGTGAGCGATGGCAAATCGTTTCCCTGTGGTCATGCGACCATGGGATTTGTCTTTGTCGGGGGCTATTTCCTCGCCCGGCGTTCCCGGCGCAAGCTGGCCCTGGCTTTCCTGGTGCTGGGATTGGGCTATGGAGGGCTCATCGGGTATGTCCGGATGGTCCAGGGCGGACACTTTGCGACCGATGTCGTGGCCGCCGCGATGGTGGTCTGGACCACCGCGGCGGGGCTGTATTACCTGATGGGTTTGCACCGCCGGGTTCTCCTGCCCCCGGAGTCCGGGCACATTGCGGCCCTTTCCCGCATTCCCTGGCGGGTCCGCATTGTGGGAGGGGTGACACTCGTCCTCCTTCTCACGGCGGTGCTCCTCGCCACCCCGTATCAAAAAGAGCATCGCTTCACCCCGCGGCTGCCCGAGGCGGGCTCTTTGCCCGTGAAACTCTCGCTCACCACGGTGCGGGGAGATGTCTTTTTCCGTCCCGGACCCTTGCTCGGCATCCAGGGCCGGAGTTTCGGACATGGCGCTCCCGGATCAAAGCTCGGGGAACGCCACACCGAAACGGTGGAAGGGGAGGGGGATCACCGCGTCTATCGGCTTCGGTCCACCCAGTATGAAAGCGGGTGGCTCAGGGAACTCGGCCAGCACACGGAGATCACGGTGCCCTGGGCGAGAATCCAATCGTTCAAACTGGAATGCGGCCGTGGCAGCACCGACATCGTTCTCGGACCTCTCTCCGGACAAGTGAAGGGGCTCATCGAAGCCGAAGGCTCCCGCCTCACCATCCACGTGCCCGTGGGCACTTGGGTCTGGCTCCCCGCAGGGGAAGGAGAATCCTCCGCCAGCGGCGCTTTGGAACTTGCGGATCCCTCGGTTTGCCGCATCGGTGGCCCGCGACCAAAAGCCGGCACCGGTTGGCTCTCCCTTGACCTTCAGTCCGGTCCCGGAACACATGCCCGCATCGTTCCATTGCCCTGACCTTCTCCGCTTTCTCCCGATTTTACCCCATGGCCGATCGATCCGCTTCCTTCCTCCCACCTTCCCCAACGGGTGATTCCTGGTTCCAACGGGTCGCGCACCATCGAGGGTGGTCCGCGTTGGCCCTGCTCTTGCTGGCCGCGGCATTCCTCCTCCCCGGCACCGCGTCTCTTCCTTTGATGGACCGGGATGAACCGAGGTTTGCCCAAGCGACCTGGGAAATGATGGAGCGCGGGGAGTGGGCGGTGCCTTACTTCAACGACGAGTATCGTTTCGACAAACCTCCTCTCACCTACTGGTGGATGCGGGTTCACTACTGGATCTTCGGCAAAACGGAATTCGCTGCCCGTCTGCACACCATGCTGGCGGCCTGGCTGACCGCGGTGGTCACCGCCGCGCTGGGTCGGCGGCTCTTTGATGCCCGGGCCGGCCTGCTCGCCGGGGTGGCTTGGCTGTCGCTGCTCCAGGTCTTCGTCCATGGCCGTCTCTGCGTGGCCGACATGCCGATGCTTCTGGCGGTGACCCTCTGCATGCATGCCCTCGCCGGCATGTGGTTCCGTCCCCCCGAGCAATTGGCCCCGGGACGGGGGTGGCTGGCTTATCTCGTGGGGGCACTTACCCTCGGCTTCCTCGCCAAGGGGCCCATCGCCTGGGCGGTGCCGCTGCTGGGGCTGATCCTCGCCCTGCTGCTCTACCGCGGAAAGCGGCCCTGGATCCTCGTGGCCTGGTTCTGGTTGGCGGTGCTCTTCGCCGTCCCACTGATCGGCCTCTGGGGAGTGCCCGCGTTGCTCTCCACCAAGGGCGCTTTCTGGCAGGTCGGGATTGGCGAGCATGTGGTGAAACGTGGCGCGGAAGCCTTCAACGGCCGCATCACGGTGCCGGTGGTGTTTTATCTCGTCAGCGCGTTCATCAGCCTCCTTCCCTGGAGCGCCTTCGCACCGGCCGCGCTCTGCCAGCGGGCGGGATGGCGCGACTCCCGCCGGACCTGCTTTTTGCTCGGCTGGTTCATCGCCCCTTTCCTCATTTTTGGATTCTACGCGACCCAGTTGCCGCATTACATCATGCCGGGTTTCCCCGCGTTCTGCCTCCTCCTTTTCAGCCGAGGCCATTGGCCGGAGGTGGAGGGCGGGGGAGCGCGGCGGTGGTTCAATGCGGTCGTCGGGGTGTTTGGCCTCGTCGGGGTGGTGGTTCTCGCGTTCACCCTGTGGGCTCCCTTCTCCGGGGAGACGGCTCCCTTGCGGTCCCTCCTGCTGCTCATCAGCGGGGGCGTCCTCACTGCGGGAGTGGCCCTGCCTCTCGCCCTGCGGTTCCGCCGACTCGGGTTCGCGCTGGGCGCGCTGGTGCTGTTGTCCCTGGCCTTCCATGAAGGCGGGAGCCTGATCCGGTCCATGCATCCCGGCATCGCCGCGGTGGAGTTCTGGAAGGCGTCCGGGGTGCCGGAGAAGACCAAGTTCCGGGCCTCCGGCTTCAGCGAACCCTGTCTGGTGTTTTATCAGGACGCCAACGGCTCCTGGAAAATGGGCGACAACGACGAACGCACCCTGGAGTGGTTTGCCGGGGAGGGCTCCACCCGGGCCGGCATTTTCCTGCTCCGGGAATGGCAGTTCGATGATGTGAAGTGGGAGTATCTCACCCGGCGGGACTGGCCGCCCAGTCAGGACCGGCGCGAGGCCATCCTCGGCAAGTTGGACCCGCAGCGCTACGAGACCCGGACGGTGCGCGGCTACAACGCCGCCAAGACCAGCTGGGTGGAATGCCTCGTCGTCTGGCAACGCCCGGACTATCTCCGGCCGGAGTGAACGCTTCCGACCGGGACTGCGGTCACTCCGCGGGGGTGTTTTTCTTGATCCACTCCCGGATGGAAACCGGGGCTCCCCCGAGGCGCTTGCTTTCATCCGCCGCCTCCATGAAAGCCATGACCTCGATGGTCGTTTCCGGAGGGACCGGAGCCACGCCGGTTTGGAAAAACTTGATGATCTCGGTCACGATCTCCGGGTAGGCTCCACCGGCCGGATGTTCCGCCACGCCCTTGGTGCCGAACACCTTGACGCCGTAAACCACCTTGCCTCCCCGGATTCCGTGGACCATCCCGATGCGTCCGCCGCTCCAGGTGCCGCTCGCGAGATCGCCCTTGTCCGTGGAAATCCGGGCCACCGAGTCACACCCGTTGCCCAACACCGTGAACAACGTCTCCACAGGATGGATGCCATACCAGGCCAGATCGGGATGATGCTCCTCCGTCGGTGAGGGGCCGAAGGAAAAGACCAGGGTTTGATCCCCGATCGTCTTGTCGTCGCGCGCGGCGATGACTCCGGCATGAAACCGCAGGTTGGACGAACTCCAGACTTGCGTGTGGTGCTTTTTGGCGAGAGCGAAGATGGCCAGCGTGTCTTTCAGCGACGCAGAGATCGGCTTGTCAATGTAGGTCGGTTTTCCCGCGAGCAGGGCTGGCGTCGCCTGCGCGAGATGGGGGCGTCCATCGACGCTCTCGATCATCACGGCATCCACATTCTGGCACATCGCCTCGATGGTGTCGTAGAGCTTGACCCCGCGGTTCTTCACGAGGTGCTCGGTGTAGCCTTCGACGCGCTCCACGCTGGAGGGAATGTCCGCGCTGGATTGCTTCACCGCGGCGACGACAGCCACTCCGGGCACATGGACCGCACTCTCGGGATCATTGATGAGATCAGTGAAGGCTTTGGCGTGGGACGTGTCGAGCCCCACCATGCCAATGCGGATGGGCTTTCCCTCCTCCGCCGGGGCCGGGGGCACGGTGAGGGACAGCAGGGCGGTCAGGAGCAGGCAGGGAGCGGTGCGGGTCATCATCGCGCCAGACTAGAGGAATTGCCTCCGGCGGGGCAATGGCGTGTTCCCGGCGTGGGTCAGGCCAGAATCTCGCGAACCACCTGCCCGTGGACATCGGTGAGACGGTAGTTGCGTCCGTCAAAGCGGTAGGTCAGCTGTTCATGGTCCAGCCCCAGCAGGTGCAGGATCGTCGCGTGGAGATCGTGCATGTGGACCTTGTCGCTCACCGCGGAGTGGCCGAATTCATCCGTCTCCCCATGGCAGTAGCCGGGTTTGACTCCGGCTCCCGCGAGCCAGGTCGTGAAGCCCGTGGGATTGTGGTCGCGGCCGGTCCCGTTTTTCTGGGCATAGGGCGTGCGGCCAAACTCCGCTCCCCACCAGACCAGCGTGTCCTCGAGGAGCCCGCGACGTTTCAGGTCCTGGAGCAGGCCGGCGATCGGTTTGTCGACCCGGGCGGCGTGCTCCCCGTGCTTGGGCAGGTTGGAATGTTGGTCCCAGGCGGGATTGGCTGAGTTGTCCCCGTAGGTCACCTGGATGTAGCGAACCCCGGATTCGGCAAACCGCCGCGCCAGCAGGCATTGCCGACCGAAGGAGTCGGTCTCTTTCTCCCCGATGCCATAGAGCGCTTTCGTTTCCGCGGACTCCTCGTCCACGTTGAGGACCTCCGGGGCATGGGCCTGCATGCGCCAGGCCAGTTCATAGGAGCGGATCACCGCGTCGATCTCGGCATCCCCCGGGCGGCGCGCGGCCTGCTCGGCGTTCAGCGCCTGCAACAGGTCATACTGTTTCCGGGGTGAGAGGGGGCCTGCCGAGGGCACGAGATTGCGGATCGTCGCCTCAGAGGCCGGGCGCCCCGCCGAACCGAGCGGCGTCCCTTGGTAGACGGCCGGGAGGAACGCATTGCCATAGTTCCGGGGACCGCCGTTCCCCGTCGAGGGACTGATGCTGATGAACCCGGGCAGGTTTTCGTTTTCCGTCCCCAGGCCGTAGGTGATCCAGGAGCCCATCGAGGGCCGGATGAAATTGGTCGCCCCGCAGTGGAGAAACAACGTGGAAGGACCGTGCGCCACCCCTTCGGTGTGCATCGAGCGGATCAGGCAGAGATCATCGGCCAGGGAGGCCATCCGGGGGAACAGATCCGAGGCCCAGAGACCGCTTTGGCCATGCTGGGAGAATTTCCAGAGCGGCTTCATCAGCGTCTGTTCGGTCGCCTTGACGTCCCCGGTGTTGGCCACGGTACGGGAATCAAAAAACGGCACGCTGGTCCCGCCCCGGGCGATCAGTTCCGGTTTGTAGTCAAAGGAATCAACATGGCTCGGCCCTCCCTGCATAAAGAGAAAGATGACCCGCTTGGCCCGGGCCGGAAGCGGGCCGTGCTTGGCCGCCAGGGGATTCCGGACTGTCGCGGGTGTGGCGCCGAGCCCTTCCCGGGCGGCCAATCCGGCGAATGCGAGGTGCGCGAACCCACAGCCCGCCCGTTGCAGCCAGTCGCGGCGCGTGGGGAGATAAGGGGAGATGGATTCCGGTGGCATGCAGGCAAACGTAGCGGGTTGCCTCCTCCGGATCAAGCCCGGACAGGGGCGTTATCAGGCCACGGGCGAAATTTTGGTCCGTCATTTCAGCGCCTCGTGCCGGAGGGGAGATGTCGCAGATGGGCGAAATGGGGTGCTCCCGGTGTGTTTTAGACCAGCCCCGGGAGGGGGGCGACGAATAGAGTGAAAATGTGCGACCAAGGGACGATTCGACGAGAGGGGAAGTCGCCACGGGAGCCGAGTGCCTACCCAACTGGAGGCGATCCGGCGGTCCGGGGATTTTCCAAACCAGATGGGGCGGGCGACGGTCTTTCAAAATTCGGAGAGCGCCCGGTTTTTCAGATGGACGCTGGTTGGAAATTGTGGCATGGTCGAGGTTTAGAAAGCCTGGGATCTGTGTGACGTTGCCGCTTTGGATCATACTCGGGCGAGCCCGTATTATCCATTCAGCACCAATCACACAGGAAAATGCTGGCCTTTTGATGTCAGGGGTGATCGTACGCCAGATTGGTGTATAATATTCAACCGTTCGGCAAGCAACTGAAACCGATCATTCGCCTCACGCCAAACAACAGATAGAACTGAATGAAACACACATTGATCCTTTCCCTACTCGGGATAGCCCTTGCCAGTGCAGCCGCTCATGCGGCAGACAAACCCAACATCGTCCATATCGTCGCCGATGATCTCGGCTGGAAGGATGTTGGTTTCAACGGTTGCACCGACATCAAGACGCCGAATCTGGACGCGCTTGCTGCGGGCGGTGCGAAGTTCACACAATTCTATGTCCAGCCCATGTGCACACCGACGCGCGCAGCACTGTTAACTGGCCGTTATCCTTTCCGCTACGGTCTGCAAACCATCGTCATCCCCGGCCCCGCCGATTACGGTCTCGACACCAGCGAGTGGCTTCTCCCCCAGTGCCTTAAGGAAGCCGGCTACGAGACCGCGATCATCGGCAAGTGGCATCTCGGCCACGCGGACACGAAGTATTGGCCAAAGCAGCGCGGCTTCGATTATCAATACGGCGCGATGATCGGGGAATTGGACTATTACACCCACAGCGACGCCGGCGTGCTCGACTGGTTCCGCAACAACAAGCCCGTCAAAGAACAAGGCTATACCACCCAGCTCATCGGCAATGACGCTGTGAAATACATCAACCAGCAGGATCCGAAAAAGCCGTTCTATCTCTACCTCGCCTTCAACGCCCCGCACACGCCCTATCAGGCTCCGAAGGACTATGTTGACCGTTATCCCAACATTGAAGACCTGACGCGCCGTACATATGCCGGCATGGTTACCTGCCTCGACGACGAGATCGGCCGCGTAGTCGCCGCGCTCGACAAGAAGGGATTGCGCGACAACTCGCTCGTTATTTTCCACAGCGACAACGGCGGCACGAAGAACGCGATGTTTGCCGGCCAGATGGCTGACTTGTCCAAGACGAAGATACCTTGTGACAACGGCTCCTATCGAGATGGAAAGGGTTCGCTCTTCGAAGGCGGCTGTCGCGTGGCTGCCTGCGCCAACTGGCCCGGCCACATCAAGCCCCAGACCGTGGACGGAACCATGCACGCCGTGGATATTTATCCCACGTTTGCCGCGCTAGCCGGTGCGTCCATCGCCAAGTGCAAGCCGCTCGATGGCGTGAATGTCTGGGACACCATCGCTGAGGGCAAACCCTCGCCGCGCTCCGAAGTCATCTACAACGTCGAGCCGTTCCGCGGCGGAGTGCGCCAGGGCAACTGGAAGCTGATTTGGCGCACGCTCATTCCCACGAGTGTTGACCTTTACGACCTCGCCGAAGACCCCTATGAAAAGAACAACCTCGCGGCGGCGCATCCCGACAAGGTGGCCACGATGCAGGATCGCCTCAATGCATTGGGCAAGGAATCCGCCAAGCCGCTCGCGCTGAGCTATGTCGCGAGGGTGGGTCTGGCACACGGCAAACCGAACATGGCCTCCGAAGATGGCAAAAGCCCCGTCTCGACAGACGGACACGGACCTTCGATCACCGACGAAGGCGTTGGCGATCTCGATATACCTTGAACACAGCAAGACACCCGAGCCGAACGAGGCGGTGCTGGACAACCGCCTACGCACTCCAAGTTTCAGTGATCACCGTAACTACTAGCCTCAACCTGCGGTCGAAGGCGCCCCCCAGTAGGCGGCGCCAGACCTTTGACGTTGGGCGAAGAAAATGAGATCCGGCCACTCTCACCCTCTGATCATCAAGTTGGATGAGGTCTTGGAGGAGTTTACTCCTCTGTTTGAATCGTTCGCAGAAGAACACGGATTCGAATTTAGGAGATCACAGGACGGTGACTTCAATCCCCCCTGCCGAACAATCCAAAAGTCCGACCTTGTATCTCGCTACTTCCAAACCTTCGACTGTCGTGTCGGAAGTCGAGATCCCAAAACGAACCGGCCACCTGATCCCACTGAGGAGCTTCCCCTCGTGCTAACAGCTGCTGTCAGCGCTTTCTCGTTCGATACGAAAACATGGTCGATTCATCGAGATCGCATCCTTGATGAAAAACCGCTGGTGGAAGTTCGCGAACAAATTAGCGAAGCGTTACAGAAGGGGCTCCAAGTCTTTGTAGATTGGCCAAGCGAGCGAGTAATATCCGATGGAGACCCGCCATGAAATCCGCGCCCAACAAGACGGCGATCGCAAGCCTGATCACGCTCCGAGCTGATTGACTTCTCTGATTAGAATCCTTATCCTCCAATCGAAGCATCGCTGCCAGATCAGGCTGCGATTCCTCGAATGTTAATTTGAAAGAGCAAATGCGCCTCCTTTTCTTCATCATCGCGGTTTTGCTAAGTGCACTCGGGATTGCTCAAGAGCAAGTTGCAGAACCAGCAAAGTGGATTCCAACTCGTCCCGACAAGATCGTGTTCCGGTCCCTTGGAACGGCGCAGATACTAGACGACCGTTCGGTTCAGCTCGGAGGAGATACTCGGTGGCAGGAATTCACGCTCTATTTTAAGTCTCAGAAACCAAACCAGTTACGGGAAATCCTCGTGGAGTTGTTGCCGCCGACACCGTCGGTGGGTCCCAACCGCCCACGTCAACGCAAGCGATTAGTTCTTTTTGATATCAAGCCGGAATTGGAGAATCGCACGGATCAAATGACATCATTGGAGTTCTCGGACTGCGTCGACCTAGGTAACACTGAAGATGGATCACCCGCCAATTGCATCGACTCCTTGACTGATACAGGATGGACGGTTCCGGCGTTCACACAAAGTGTCCAGTCGCATCAATTGGCTCTCAGATTCGAAAAGCCCGTGACACTTGATGGCAAACACCGAATCGCACTGACATTTGATTCCGGAGGCTCGCCCGATCTGGATGTCCTGTCACGTATCCGAGTATCATTCGTCGAAACAAATCACAACAAGTCAAAATAACCTTCGCGTGCACGATAGCGGCGGTGGCACGCGCTTTTTGAATTCAACGTCAATACCCACCGCCCCGTGATGCGGGTCGTTGGCTCAGAACTTACCTGAATGATGAAACCAGGAGGCATTGTCTTTTTCTTTTTTGTTCTCACTCTGTGTGGAACTGCGATTCAGTTTGGCTCATCGTTGATCGATTCACTCAAGGAAAAAAGTGTGGGTGACTACTCCTTGATGGGTGGACTCTGTCTGGTTGTCGGTATTTCACTGCCGTGTTTCGCAGCAAAATTCTGGAAGCAAAGGATGGAAAGCAGGAAACAGCCTGAATGAATCCAATCGTTTCGATTCAATTGCCCGGCGAGGATTTTCACGGCAGGAAGAATCCCAAGCCGAACATGTCGAGGATTCTGAGCCCGATCACGCCCCGAGTTGATTGTCTTCTCTCATTTGAATTCCTATTTTCTTTTCGAGATCACGCTCACAGATTGGACTGCCATCTCTAAAACGTTTGAAACAGAGCCTGAACGAAACTTGGTTGCTCTTTCTGGGCAAAATTGAATGCGCGTCGGTAACACAGCAAAGCAGCTTCGGAGAGGCGTTATCGTCGGGCTGGTGATTGGAGGCGTGGCCTACGCCTTCAGTGCCGCAATGTTCGTATTTTATGAACGATTGCCACTTGCGCGTTTGATCCCGCTTACGGTCATTGTGGTCTTGCCTGCTCTGGTCATCGGACTCGCAATTTTGCCGACACTGATGTTCAGCATCCACTTCGTGGGAGACCGGGTTGAGCACCGGATGCTCGACAAGTGGATTCTCTCCAAGGCTCCTGCCTCCGAGTTCATCTCGATGCAGGTGCCGTCTGGAATTTTTGCCGCCAAGCTGAACTTTGCTGATGGAACGAAGATGAGATTCTTCGGTGCCCATCTCGAAATTCTGGCAGCTCTTGCATCCGAACTCCAGCTGCGAACTGCTAAGGCACAACCAGATCCAGCACTGAACCCTTGACCGGCGCGGGTTCCCGCCGACATGACCATTTCCACATCAACTCACCGTCGAAGCGTCGCCCCCGGTTCGGGAGGCGCTAGCCTTTGACGAGCTGCCGATGCTCATGTGTTTCACGCAAGGCCCCAAATTTCTGGTTTTGGCAGCATGCGGGATCCTCGCGGGGTGTGCCGCTTCGGAGTATCATTACAAGGATCTATTCCTGCCGCTCAGTCGGATGGGAGTGTCCCCGAATCGATTGGAAGTGTTTCCAGTCTATCTGGTTCACTCTGATACGAAAGTAGCCGCTCCCGGCGCCCGGTTGATCGTCGGTAATTCACCGGACCCGACCGTTTTTGAGAGCGATGGTGCTGGGCAGGTCATGGTTCCGATCGATTCGGCGCTGCTCTGGAAAAACCCGCCCATCCGCATCGAACCGAAGGGCGTCAACCTCGTGGTGAGGATTTCCGGAAAACAGACGGGGCGCGACGTCAGGTCAGTCCAGGTGCGCGCGGCCGCTGACCTGAAGAAAATCGGAGACTCCCGCGTTGCCGTTTTTCATGATGATGGCGATGTGGCTCTGGCCCGCGAAGTGCAAACTGAATTGATCCGCGCCCGTGGAGTGATCAAGTCCTTTCTGGGCCTTGAACCGATGCGCTGGGCGGTGATTCTCGAAACCAATCGGAAAGAAAGGGACGTCCTTTACCTGACGGTTCCGGCCGCCGGCTACGAGTCCTGTTGGAGGTGTTTCAAAGAGGATTGGGAGAGTGGTGCATTCATGGACATCAACCCCCACGAATGGACGGAGTCGACCCTTACCTCCGCCTTCGGGCTCTATGATGACCCTCGAAATCGCTTCATTGGCGATGGATTGGCGGAGTTTGTCACGTGGAAAGTCCATGGCCTTCCGAAGGATTACATCGAACGGCTTGCGCCCGCGCAGATTGGTGATCGGGAGACGGTCGATCTTCTCTCCGAGTTCCAGGTGATTCCCTGGAAATTCACCCAAAGAAGCAGATTCGGCCGTGTCCCCGAGAAAGTTTCCTTTTCTCCGGGATATGCCCTGTCTTTCGCCTTTTGGCATGCGCTATACGAGGAGCATGGTTCGGCGCTGTGCTCCACGTTTGTCGAGAAGCTGGCCCGGAAGCCATCGGCGAGCGCTGAAGCGGCGATCGCGATCCTCGTTGAACTCACCGGGGACAAAACGGTGGGTGATCGGATCCGATATGCGAATGTTGAAGCCGCTAGATTGCGGATCAAACGGCTTACCCCATAGCGTGACTCGGCATTGCACAAGTCACTTCCTCCGAATCCTCGTAGAGTAGGGCATTGAAGCAAACTTCCTGATGTGTTTGACTGCTTTCTCATGGAAGGCGAGGATGCCACTTCCCTCAGCCCCTTTGGTAGCGATGATGCCATCTACAACCTCGGTTCAACGCGGGCTCCCGCTACCGGGGCTGCCAACGCTCGCACGTTTGGTCATGAAACAGAGTCCATTGCCTCCAAGTAGAAACCAACGGTGCCGCCCATTTGATCGATCTCGCCCTCACCTGAATCCTTTAGCAGCCATGCCTTCAACACCAGACCAGCTTCCGATTTTCTGCGGTGGGCCTAACATTGCCATTAAGATTCCCCCGGAGTCCTTCGAGGAGACGCTCGTGTTTTACCGGGATGTACTGAGACTCCCCCCTGTATCAGGCCAGTCGGTCGATCATATGTTCCATTTTGGAAGTTCCGTGCTCTGGCTGGATCGAGTGGAGGGAATCGAGACTGCCGAAGTATGGCTTGAGATAGCCACACCTGACACGGCTTCGGCCGCAGCGCACCTCACTCGCTGTGGAGTGGAACGTTGTGACAGTGTTGAGAAACTACCTGACGGATTCGACGGTTTTTGGATCCGGTCACCTGCATCCATGGTCCATCTCGTGACCGGCAAATGATTCCTTCGGTGGCACCCCACCACGAGAGAAAGAAGAAAAGCAAAAGCCATACGGAGGAGGTCTGGTGGAGCATCGTCAGCCGCTGCTGGCCTAGAGAGGTCACGCCCCTTGAATCCCGCAGCCTGCCATATTGTCTCATGGCAGGGGCCTCGCCATCTCCGCGTCCGACTTGCTCTTCCGAAAAATTTAGAAGCAGAGCTCCAAAGATGGGTTTGGGCGATAAACACCCAACCCATCGGTCGGTTGTTGAACAGGCCCGCCGTCGCACACCGACGCGGGTGGAGCGTCTTATGCGTTTCTGATTTTCGACAGTCCCCCAGCGAGAATCAGCCTGAGCGTTCGTGAAAAAATTCATGCCAATTTCTTCCTGCCTTCATCCTGATTTCACCTTCGGAGGACACATTTCTAGCGCCATGAATCAATCAACCGCCACCCTCAACGCTCCCCGGACGGTGATCACCTCCGTCGCACACCCTCTCTTCCTGGGAGCCGGAATTTACGCGCTTGCCTGTCTTCCTGCGATCCTTCTCGCTGAACGACTCGGTTGGTCGCAGTCTTTCTTTCACGCCTCCCAACTCGTCGCCACGATTCTGTGCGTTCCAGCCGCCGCTCTTTTTTTGTGGCGCACAAGAGGGGGGCGTTTTCATTGGGCGCGCTGCCTCGCGTTGGTCGCGTGCGGATGGTCTGGCCTATGGTTGGCGTTTGTTCTCTATGTTTAGCTGAGCCTGGATTTTAGCGCGATGGAATGAAGGAAAACATCTCGTCAACGATCTCATCCCGGTCATCCGGAGATCAGGAAAACAACAGCCGAACAGCTTTAGATGGTGGAGTCGGAATTGTTGGATTTTGGCAACACAAAGACAAGCCCCCGGGTCCGCCTGCAACGGTTGCGGAGCCAGGAATCGATGCTTGTTGTTTGGTGTCGGCGGGGGAATGGAGAAATTGACCCAATCCTGCATCGCATCCATTCGAAACCATGAACCCGGAACGCTTTTCCATGTTGGCCTTGCTGGGGGTTCCCACGTTCTCCCTGGTCCTGGGACCCTTGTTCATCTCCGCGCTGGTTGCCTTGGTGTTTGGCCTTTCCAAGTGGCGGCAGACCAAGGGGAAGGTGATTGCAATTATTGCCGGCCTGGTTCTGCTGGCTTTTGCCGTCGTCGCAATCTGCGTCCTGCTCACCGTCTGGAGCGGCAGCATGGGGTGAGATCTTGGTGGGGTTGCCTAGATCAACCGTGACCTGCCCTTCCTGGGGTGGAATCAGCGAGGAGGACGAGGCCGCTTCAGCGGGGAGCCACCCCGACGAAATTCCGAACCCGTTTGAAGGGTTCCACGGCATGATCGCGCTCTCCCGCTCCCCGGTCAAAGTAGAGTCCGCAGGAGGTGCCCCCGTCCAGATTCAGGGCCCGGGTGACCCGGCATCCCGTTCCGGTGGCGTCGGGAATGGCGAGGATGAGCCCGAGTTCTGCCAGGCTGCTGCTGCCCGCGAGACCGAGGCCCCAGTGGTGGGATCCATCGGTGAAGAGGAAGGTCCGGCGGCGTTCCGGAGATGCCGAGAGGCCGGCGACGGTGGTGCCGCCGTCGACCAGGAACGGGCCGCTCTGGAGCAGGGCGGTGATGCCGGGATGGTCCTTGAATTCCGCCCGACGGAGGATTTGTGGGCCTTTGGCATCGACCAGCAGCACGCCACTGAGCAGTTTGGCCTGTTCAAACCGGTTGATCCTCTGTCCTCCGGCAATGACGAGGCCGGAGGGGCGGTTGTCCGGGTGGAAAAAGCCGCCGTTGCAGCCGGCCACACAAAAATTGGCCTGCATCGCGGCTGCCAGTGAGGCGTGGGTGGGGGGATCGGTAGCTCCCTGATCGACAACGGTGAGGGTGAAACTCCGGGGATCGAAGGTGACGAGATCGAGAGTCACCCGGCGGTTTCCGGCCGAGAATTCCCGGCTGACAAAGGCGAGGGCGGGATCCGGCTTTTCAGACCGGGTCTCGCGCACGAACTGCCAGGTCTGGGCAGGCGCGACCGCCGGGGCGAGGAGGACGACGGTGAAAAACCGGCGGCAGTGGCGGAGCAGGCGAAACATGGATCAGGATACCCCGCCCGGAGGTCCGTGACCAACGACTAAGCAGGGGAATCCAACAAAACGTTTCAATGGGGGGCGTTGCGCAGGGGGATCGAGATCGCGAGTCCGGCGACCCGGTCTTCGAGCGAGGTCCGGTTGGGGACGTGGCATTTTAGGCATTCGTTTTGAATGCGGATGGTGCCGACGTAGCGGTAGAGGTTGCCCTCCAGTTCGGCATACTCCTTCTTGCCCGCGAGCAGGGCCTGGGCCGCTTTGCGCTCGAAATCATCCTGTGGATTGTGGTCCGCCTTTTTGGTGGCATTGACGCCGAGCCAACGCACCCGGACCCGGGATTGGACGGCCAGTTCCTTGAAAACATCCTCCAGGGACTGGGAAGGCAGATTCAAATCCTCGGCACCGCCAAAGAAGTCCCGGTGGACCACCTGGAGGGTGCCGTGGATGGTTTCATAGAGCATCCGGGCCCGTCCCCGAGCCTCCGCTTCGGTCGTTGGGAGATCCTCCGAGGCGGTTGCCTGCTGCGCGGTCGCTTCCCGTTCCCGCTCGCCAGCCTGCAGATGCTGTGGGGAGAGGAAAAGGCCTTCGATCAGGAGCAGGGTGATGGCGAGTGCGAGGACGTGCGTTTTCATCGTGGTGAAAAAGGAATCTGATCAAATGATGTACTTGCAATACATCTTATGCAAGCCGCCAGAACGGCGTGATCAAGGAGGGGAGGGGAGCGAGGACGCCGGGTTGGGGAGCGTCTCCCCAACAGCCTCAACGTGTTTCCCAGGCGGGGGCGAGGCGTTTCGCATCCTCCCCGCAGACGGCGGACATGACCAAGCCGCTGGCTTGGGAGACGTAGAAAATGCGCCCGTTCGAAACTGCGGACCCGAGACATTCCCGAGAGTCCACCGCCGGACCGGTGGCCACCAGTTTGTGCCCGTCGCGCAGATCGATCATGTCCATGTTCGCCCCCATGAGGAAGGGCTCAGACAGGGTGAAGCGGGTGCAGGCGTAGTCGAGATCGAATTGATAGGCGATTTTTCCGGTGTCCCGGTCGAACAGCTGGCAGAGGGAGCCGCGGGCGTTGGAGAAGAGGTATTTGTCGCCGGCCGATATCACATTGATGGCCGAGTCCACCGGGGCCGAACGCCAGACCAGACTGCCGTCTTTGGCATTGAGACAGTGGATGTATCGCTCCTTCGTGCTGTCGTCGGGTTGGTTGAATCCACCGAGATAGAGCCGACCGTCCTTGGCGGTCACCGTGCAGCCTGCGGTCACATAATAGTCAGTGGTGACCCAGCGGACCTCCCCGGTTGCGGGATTGAGGGCGGCAGTCATGCCATTGACCCCGGGCTTCTCGCCGCGGCGGCGTTTTTGGGCCGATTGATACCCGAAAAAGGTGGAGTAGTAGAGTTCGCCATCCATCAGCGCGATGCCGCAGTCATTGCCGCCGGCGCCGTATTCGGAGAAATCCTTTTCCCACACCAGTTTGCCCGTGTCGAGATCCCAGGCCCAGATTCTGGGTTTGCTGTCGAGGGGATAGTAGGGATTGTCGTGGCTGTAGATGAAACTCATGACTTCCTCGCCTCCGCTGGTCGGGGTCACGGCATTCCACGCGTAGGCCTTGGCGGATCCGGCCGGGGCGTATTTCCCCGAGCCGGAGGCATAGATGGCGAGGTTGCCCTGAATGACCGGCGGGAACTGGCGACTCCAACTGGCTGATCCGGTGAAAGGCGCTTCCCAGAGCTGGCGACCAGTGGCGGCATCCAAACAGCAGATGACCGAGCCATGGATGCCCGATTGGGGGACGAGCAGTTTTTCCTGGTGATACAGCGGGGAGGTGAACGAAAGGAAGACCCCGGGCCGGTAGGTCCGCCAGAGAATGCGGCCGGTTTCCTGTTCCATCGCGATGACCTGTCCCTCGGCGGTGTGGGTGTAGATGCGTCCTCCGCCGCAGACCGGGATGTGTTTCACCGTGCCGTCCAACCGGGCGATCCAGCGCATGCGCAGCGGGGGAGTGATGCCCTGGGCATTGGAATTGGTGCAACCCATGTTGCCGTAGTTGGTGTACCAGTCGTATTTCGGATCGGCATACTTGCCGCTCAGGGCGGTGCGGATCCGATAAGGGGCCAAATTCTCCGCTTTGAGGACAGTTTTTCCTCCGGGAGCGAGCACATAGAGATAGCCGTCCTCTCCGCCGTAGACGACCCGTCCGTCCGCAACTGCGGCGGGGGCCGTGATGGGCGATCCAAACGGCGTGGGAAAGTTCCAGGACTTCCCCGATCCCTCTAGGGGCACGATGTGCAGCGCTCCGTCGAGGCCTCCATAAATGGCATGATCCTTCACCAGAATCGGGGGGCAAATCGAGGCGGCGGGGCTGAGCGGAGCGGCTTTTTCCACCCCCACGGCGTGGCGGCAGAATCCATAGCCCTGCTCGGGCCTGGTGCGGTAAATGGCATCCCCCCGCAGGCTGACCGAGCTGAAACTCATCAAGCCCGGCGCGTCGATGTAGGTCTCCGTGCCCGGCACCACGCCGAAGTCGAGCGTGTCGTCGGGCTTGATGCGGAGGATTTCGGTGCGCGCGGCATTATCGCGGCGATGCCATTGCACATACGCCGCCCCATCCTCGCCCAGGCTCAGTCCGAAGGCGGCGGGGTATTCGCTGCCATGCTGTTTCGGGATTTCACCGATGATCCGGACGCGAGGCTTCGATCCCGTGTCATCGAGGTAAACGACCCGTCCTCCGGCTGGGATGACCACCGTCCGTCCATCCACCGCGAGATTGCGCGAGGCGCAAAAGTGGTCTTTCCAGTTCACCCGGCCGTCTTTGAAAGCGTGCCATTCCTCCCCGCTCCAGCGGTTGCCCGTGAACCCGATCACCTCTTTGACAAAATCCCACGACCATTGGGGCTCTCCAGCGAAGTTCACCGAAAACACCTGGGCGCCCAGCGTCACGAAATATACCCGGTCTCCGCTCACCGCCGGGGTGGAGAAGATGGGATCCGACACATCGAGGGCCTTGACCACGGAGCCATCCGATCGTTTCAGCACCTGGTAAATCCCGGCAGTGGTGCCGAAGTGGAGGTAATCCCCGGCGATGGCGGGCGAACTGACATTGTTGCAATTTCCAGAGCCGCCTGGAGTCGGTGTTTTCCAGATCACCTTCAGAGTGGTCGCATCGATGCAGAAGGCCACTCCCGAGCCATCCACCACATAGATCCGGCCTTCCGAGATCACGGGCGCCGTGTAAATGCCGTCGGTCAGGGGGACCGCTCCCTGCAGTCCGAGGAGGGAGGGATCAATCGAACGGTCGGCGGCATTGCCGGAATGACGGGCGTCAAATTTGAACTGCGGCCATTCCTCCGACCGGGCGGTGGTGCTGGAGAGCAGGAAGAAGGCGAGGAGAAATCGGGAAATCATGGGCAGAGAATAACAGTTCTTCTCTGAAATACCACGAACCAGCCTAGCCATGCAACGCTGCTGCGGTACCGGTACGCGCCAACGAGGTGCCGAAGAGGGAACGCTCCGGTCTGGGGTCCCCGAAATACTCCCGCCCCGGCCGTATGGCCTCTGATACACGATCACGTCATTGTGGGAGAAACCACGAGAATTATCGTAATAAAAGGCCCTTTGCGGCCATTTGCCTTGCGGACGGTGCGAGGTGCCAGGGGCTCCTGCCGTTTCTGGTCCCGCCGTTTTTCCCCCTTTTCAGACCTGCCCAGTCCATGAAGCTCCATCCCACCTGCCTGTTCCTTCCCCTCCTTTCTTGCTCGCTGGCTGTTGTCGCGGAAGATGCCAAACCGGCCATGGCCATGAAGGAGAAGGCTCCTGAAGCGGTCTCCTACTACAAGGATATCCGTCCCGTCTTTCAGGCCAAGTGCCAGGGGTGTCATCAACCGGCCAAGGCCAAAGGGGACTTTGTCATGACCGAGGTCGCCCGCCTTATCAAAGGCGGCGAGACGGGCGTCGCGGTGGTTGCCGGCGCTCCGGAAAAAAGCTTCCTGATGGAACAGATCAGTCTGGTGGATGGCAAAGTGGAAATGCCGCCCAAAGGGAAAGCTGATCCGTTGGATGCCACTGAATTGAACTTGGTGAAGCGCTGGATCGCGGAAGGGGCCAAAGACGACACCCCGAGCAACGCCCGCCAGCAGTATGACCAGACGCACCCTCCGAAATACGCGGAACCGCCGGTGGTCACCTCCCTGGATTACAGCCCCGATGGCACCATGATCGCCGTCGCGGGATTCCATGAAGTGCTCCTGCACAAAGCCGATGGTTCCGGGTTGGTCGGCCGTCTCGTCGGTCTCTCCGAGCGTGTCGAAAGCGCGCGGTTTTCTCCAGACGGCACGCGGCTCGCGGTGGCCGGCGGATTGCCCGGACGGATGGGCGAGATCCAGATCTGGGATGTCGCCAAGCGCGAATTGAAGCTGTCCGTGCCCGTTGGCTTTGACACGGCCTACGGCGCCTGCTGGTCGCCGGATGGCAAACTGGTTTCCTTTGGGCTGCCCGATAAAACGGTCCGTGCGATCGAGGCCGAGACTGGCAAACAAGTTCTCTTCATGGGGGGGCACAGCGATTGGGTGCTCGACACCGCATTCTCCATCAAAGGGGATCATCTGGTGTCGGTCGGCCGGGACATGACCGTAAAGCTGACCAATGTCCCGACGCAGCGCTTCATCGACAACATCACCTCGATCACTCCCGGGGCTCTCAAAGGCGGGATGAATGCCGTGGCTCGACATCCCCAGCGTGATGAAATTCTCGTGGGCGGGGCTGACGGAGTGCCGCAGAATTACCGCATGTACCGGGAGACCGCCCGCAAGATCGGGGACAACGCGAACCTGATCCGGAAATTCCCGGCGATGGAAGGCCGGATCTGGAGTGTCGCCTATGCTCCGGATGGGAAGCGCTTCGCGGCGGTGAGCAGCCTGAACGGAAAGGGCTGGGTCAACATTTACGGCATGGAACTGGCTGAAACAGCGATCCCCGAGGTGGTCAAGAAGGCCTTTGAAAAAGTCGCCACCCAGCGCTCGCCCGAAGAAGTCAAGGCGGTCGAAGATTATTACACCAAGGACGTGAAGCTGATCCAGAGCGTGGCAGTCCCTGACGCGGCGCTCTTCGCGGTCGCCTTCTCCCCGGATGGCCGGACCGTGGCGGCCTCCGGTGACGACGGTCAGGTGCGCTTCATTGACGCCGCGAGCGGCAAGTTGGCGAAGGCCTTCGTGCCCGTGCAAGTGGAGGCCGCGACCGCCGTGGCTTCCGTGCAAGCGGCCGGGGCTGCCAAGCCGGTTAATTTCAAAAAAGGTAAGACCAAGCCCGGTGTCGATGGATTGCCCTCCGGGAGCAAGGTCACGGGACTGGAAATTCTTCCGGCGAGCATCACTCTCGGCACCCCCAATGCCTACAACCAACTGCTCGTCACCGCCAAATTGGAAGGCGGCGGCACCGCTGACGTGACCCGTCAGGTGAAATGGACTTTCGACAAGCCCGTGGCCTCGGTAGAGGAGCGCGGCGTCATTCATCCCACCGCCGAAGGTCAGGCCACGCTCACCGCCGAGTTGGGCGGCAACAAGGTCTCCGCCAGTGTTCATGTCTCCGGCATGTCTCTGGCCTTTCATCCTGATTTTGTGCGTGATGTTAACCCGGTGATCAGCCGGTTGGGTTGCAACATGGGGACCTGTCACGGGGCCAAGGCTGGCAAAAACGGATTCAAGCTGAGTCTTCGGGGCTATGATCCGCTCTATGATGTGCGGGCTTTCGGCGATGATCATGCCGCCCGACGGGTCAATTATGCCTCGCCCGACGACAGCCTGATGCTGCTCAAAACCACTGGCGCGGTGCCCCATGAAGGCGGCGTGGTTACGGACATCGGGTCCGACTATTACCAAACGATCCGCCAATGGATCGTGGACGGGGCTTCGCTGAATGCGGACTCGAAAAAAGTGGCCCGGATTGAACTCTTCCCCAAGAACCCGGTCATCCAGAACATTGGAGGGCGTCAACAGATCCGGGTCGTCGCGACGTATCCCGATGGCACCCAGGCCGATGTGTCCCGGGAAGCCTACATTGAGAGCGGCAACGCGGAAGTCGCCGAGCACGACGATTTTGGGCTCATCACCACGGTGCGTCGCGGGGAAGCACCCATCTTGGCCCGCTACGAAGGCGCCTACGCGGCGACGACGCTGACGGTCATGGGGAACCGCGAAGGCTTCACCTGGAAGGAACCGGAAGCCTGGACCGAGATCGACAAACTGGTCGCCAGCAAGTGGCAGCGGATGAAAATCGCGCCTTCCGAACTGTGCTCCGACACGGAATTCATCCGGCGCGTTCATCTCGATCTCACCGGTCTGCCCCCGACGCCGGAAGCGGTCACTGCCTTCCTCGCTGACTCCCGGCCCACCCGCCAGAAACGGGATGCCGTCATCGACCAGCTCGTCGGGTCCCCTCCTTATGTGGAGAACTGGACGAACAAGTGGGCTGACATGCTGCAGGTGAACGGCAAATTCCTCGGTCGCGAGGGGGCCCAGGTTTTCCGGGATTGGATCCGCAGCCAGGTCGCCAACAATACGCCTTACGACGAGTTCGTCCGCGCGGTGGTCACCGCCACCGGATCCAACAAGGACAATCCAGCCGCCAGCTATTACAAGATTCTCCGCACTCCTCAAGATCTGGTGGAAAACACGACCCACCTGTTCCTCGCCACCCGATTCAACTGCAACAAGTGCCACGACCATCCCTTTGAAAAGTGGAACGTCGCGAACTATTATCAGACCGCCGCCTATTTCGCCCAGGTCGGGCTGGGGCGTGACATGAAGAACGCCCCGACCCAGAACCTTGGTGGCACCGCCGTGGAAGGGGCCAAACCGCTCTATGAAGTGGTCGCGGACGGCAAAACCGGGGACGTCACCAACGAGGTCACCAATCAGGTGGCTCCGCCCGCATTTCCCTATCCGGCAAAGCACGAGGTCAAAGCCGGTGCTTCCCGTCGGGAGGAACTGGCCGCGTGGCTGACCTCACCGGACAACCAGTTCTTTGCCACCAGCTACGTCAATCGCATCTGGGGGTATCTGCTGGGGACTGGAATCATCGAACCGCTTGATGACATCCGGGCCGGGAATCCCCCAAGCAATCCTGATCTTCTGCGTCATCTCTCACAGCGTTTTGTCGGCAGCAAGTTCAACGTCCAGGACCTGATGCGCGAGATCTGCAAATCGCGCACCTACCAGTTGTCCATCCAGACCAATGACTGGAACGAGGACGACACCATCAACTACGCCCATGGCAAAGCCCGCCGTCTGCCGGCAGAAGCCGTCTATGACGCGGTCTACGCCGTCACCGGATCGACGATGAACATTCCGGGGGCCCGCCCGGGCATGCGCGCGGCCGAGTTGGCCGATGCCCAGATCGATCTGCCAAGCGGATTCCTCGCCAATCTGGGACGTCCCGTCCGGGAGAGCGCCTGTGAATGCGAGCGCTCCAGCGATGTCCAGCTCGGGGCCGTGATGTCCATGCTGAGCGGACCGGCGGTCGCGGATGCGGTGGCCGACCCGAACAGTGCTATTTCCAAGCTGGTGCTGACGGAGACGGATGACAAAAAGTTAATCGAGAAAATATTCCTCCGTGTTCTCAACCGGGCTCCGACCCAGGCGGAGATTGATCTGACTCTGGAGAACTGGTCCGGCATTGAGCAGGACTTCCAGACCCTCGTGGCTCAACTGGCCACCAAGGAGGGGGAATGGGTGCCCAAGAAGACCGAACTGGAGCGGCAGCGCCTCCTCGCGATCAACAAGGCCAAGGGAGAACTCGATGCCTACATGCCGGTCCATCTCAAGGAGAAGGCCGCCGCCGAAGCGAAGCAGAAGCAGGACATTGCCGCCGCCGAAGCCGACCTCAAGGCCTACGAAGTCCAAATTCCCGCCAAAAGCACGGCATGGGAGTCAAAGCTGACGTTGAATCAACTCTGGACTCGCTGGAGCCCCCTCCTGGCCAAGTCGGTCGACACCGGCAAAAGCGGGGTGCCGGCGACCGTGCAGCCGGATGGCAGTGTGCTCGCCTCGGGCCCGGTCAAGAACGTCGATTATGCGGTCACCTGCGATGCTTCCGTGGGCTTGGTGAGCGGGTTCATGCTGGAGGCTTTGCCGCACGATTCCCTGCCCGGCTTCGGACCTGGCTTGAATGAGAACGGCAATTTTGTGGTCAGCGAATTTGAAGTGACGCTGACGCCTGCCGGTGCCAAGAAACCCCAGAAGGTGAAATTCACCAACGCCATGGCGGATTACAATCAGAAAGATTTCGATGTGAAAAACGCCATCAATGGCAATCCCAACCGGGATGACAAAGCCTGGGCTGTGGGAGGAGGCGAACGCCGTCCTCACTGGGCGAGATTCCAGCTGGAGAAGCCTCTCGAGGTGGAGAAAGGCAGCGCGATCACTGTCACTGTGAACTGTCGGTTCTCCAATGGTGAGTATCCATTGGGTTGCTTCCGGGTTTGGACCACTGACGGCACGGCTCCGCTTGAAATGGGCGTCTCTGCTTCCGCGGCCACCGCCTTGGCAGTCGTGCCCAGTCAACGCAACGACGCCCAAAAGGCTGCGACGGTGGCGGAATACCGCAAGCTCGACCAGGATTACTGGATGAAGCGCGCCAAGGTGGTGTCCACCAAGCTGCCTTTGCCGGGTGACACCAAATTGGAAGGGCTGCAGGCTGGTCTTGCCAAAGCCGAGCAGCCCATCATTGAAGATCCGGGCCTGCTGCGACTCCGCCGGGATGTCGCCATGTCCACCGAGCAATCGGCCAACCGCCGACTCACCGCCGCCCAGGATCTCACCTGGGCCCTGCTCAACAACGCGGCCTTCCTCTTTAATCATTGATCCTTTTCACGTTTTCCTGCAAAATCATCCCAGCACCCACCCATCTACGCCATGTTCAGAATTCCCGGAGCCAAAGGAAAAGACCTGTGTGACAACCATCTGCGGGCCAGCCGTCGCGATTTCCTCCGCGTCGGAGGGGCCGGGATGCTTGGCATGAGCCTCAACACCCTCATGCGCGCCCAAGCGGCCAGCACCGGCAGCCCCTTGGCGGGAGGTCCGGGATGGGGCAAGGCCAAGAGTGTCATCATGGTCTACCTGCAGGGCGGACCTAGCCATCTTGACCTGTGGGATCCGAAAGAGAACGTGCCGGACAACGTGAGGAGCCAGTTCAAGCCCATTCCGACCAAAATTCCCGGAGTCAATTTCACGGAAATCCTGCCCAAACTGGCTCAGGTGAACGACAAGTTCTCCATGATCCGGTCGATGAGCTACACTCCGAACGGGCTGTTCAACCACACGGCGGCGATCTACCAGATCATGACCGGCTACACCACGGACAAGGTCAGTCCCTCGGGTCAGCTGGAACCACCGAGTCCGAAAGACTTCCCCAATTTCGGATCCAACATCATCCGTCTCAAGCCCACGGATGAGCCGATGCTGCCCTTCGTGGTCATGCCGCGTCCGCTGCAGGAATCCAATGTCGTCAACAAAGGCGGCACCGCGGGATTCCTCGGCAAGGCCTTTGATCCCTACTACCTCTTCCCGGAAGGGGATGACATGAATCTGGCGAAGATGGACAGCATCAAAGTGGACGATCTCCAGTTGCGTCCCGAGGTCTTCTCGCTTCGTCTGCGCCGCCGGGCCAGCCTGCGCGAGGCCATCAATGCCCAGATGCCCATCATCGACAAGGCGGTGGCCCAGTACAACATCGACGAGTTTTACAATCAGGCCCTCAACCTTCTGGTTTCAGGTCGGGCGCGCGATGCCTTCAGCCTCGGCTCCGAGACCGAAGCCATGCGTGACCGCTATGGTCGGAACACCTTTGGTCAGAGCTGTCTGCTGGCCCGGCGTCTTGTGGAGGCCGGTACCCGGGTGGTGGAGGTCATTTGGCCCAAAGTCGCCAATTCGGACAACCACAGCTGGGATCACCATGTCGGTTTGTCCAACCGGATGAAGAACCAGAGCGGTCCCATGCTGGACCAGGGCCTGAGCGCTCTTTTTGAGGACCTCGACAACCGGGGACTGCTTGAGGAGACCCTCGTCGTCGCCATTGGCGAATTCGGGCGCAGCCCGGAGAAAGGTGTCAGCACCTCCGGCAACAGCAACAGTGCCGACGGTCGGGACCATTGGCCTTACTGCTACACCAGCGTCATCGGTGGCGCCGGAATCAAGCGAGGCTTTGTTCTGGGCAAGTCGGACAATACCGGTTCGGCGCCCGTGGAAGATCCGGTTCATCCCATGGAAATTCTGGCCACGATCTACCACAGCATGGGGATTGATCCAGAAACCATCGTCTTCAACCATCTCAACCAGCCCCGAGAACTGGTCAAAGCCCAGGCGGTGGACCGGTTGTTTGTGTGACGGAACGGTCCGGATCCAGCTGTGGGCGCCTGCCGGCGGTCTCCTGTGGAGGGGTTTAGTAGCCTCTGGTAGGAGTTCAAGCTTTTGATTTTGAATGACTCAAGGCCATTGTTACGATATCGTGACGGTAAAGCGATGGCTCCGGTTGGTGGCTGTGGCACATGTTGCGGCGTGAACTGGTTCGCTTGACGAAATGGTTCACGAACCCAAACACCACGACCATTCCAAAAACCATCCATCGCATGAAAAAAACTGCCATTCTTGCCGCTTTCGCCGCCTTTGCGGTCGCCGCGGTCGCTGAAGACAAAATCGTCATCAAAGGTTCCGACACGCTCGGTGCCAAATTGGTGCCCCAACTTGCCGAGGCCTACAAAGGTGCCGGCAACTCCGTCAGTTTCGAAATCGCCGCTGAAGGCTCTTCGACCGCGTTCACCGCTCTCCTCGAAGGCGCCGGTGACATCGGTATGTCTTCCCGCGGCATCAAGCAGAAGGAAATTGACGCCCTTGCCGCCAAAGGCATGAAGCAGGTCGAGTGGCTTGCCGGTTTCGACATGATCGGTGTCATCGTCAACGAAAAGAATCCGGTCAAGAACCTCACCAAAGAGCAGATCAAAGGCATCTTCGTCGGCGAAGTAACCGACTGGAGCGAAGTGGGAGGTCCGGCTGGTCCTATCTCCATCTACACCCGCAACACTTCCTCGGGCACCTTCAAGGCGTTCCAGGAAATGGCGATGGATGAGAAAGACTACTCCAAAGACGCCCAGATGATGGCTGGCAACGAGCAGATCGCTCAAGAAGTTGGCAAGAACGCCAACGGTATCGGTTACGTTGGGTTGGCATACGCCACCGGTGAAGGCATCAAAGCCATTTCCGTGGAAGGTGTCGAGCTGAAGCCGGAAAATGCCAAGCAGTATCCGATCGCCCGTTCTCTGTTCTACTACACCGTCGAGGGCAAGCTCAGCCCCGCGGCCGAGAAGTTCGTCAAGTGGGCCACCACCTCGG